>DASXYQ010000001.1:0-10473 GCA_036502445.1 Roseiarcus sp.
CAGCTTCAGCGCGCAGGCGCCAGCCTCGACCTGTTCGACCAGAGCCGCGGGCTTGGAGGCGTTGCCCTTGCCGGCGAAGCCGAGGTTCATCGGAAAGGCGTCCGCCGCTTCGATCATGCGCGCGATATGCCAGGGGCCGGGCGTGCAGGTGGTCGCGAAGGTGCCGGTCGCAGGGCCCGTGCCGCCGCCCAGCATCGAGGTGACGCCGCTCATGAGGGCCTCGTCGATCTGCTGCGGGCAGATGAAATGGATATGGGTGTCGAAGCCGCCCGCGGTGAGAATCTTGCCCTCGCCCGCGATCACCTCAGTGCCGGGGCCGACGATGATCGTCACGGCGGGCTGAATGTCCGGGTTGCCCGCCTTGCCGATCCCTGCAATCATGCCGTCCTTGATCGCGACGTCTGCTTTCACGATGCCCCAGTGATCGACGATCGTCGCGTTGGTGATGACCGTGTCCACTGCCCCCCTCGCGCGCGTTACCTGGCTTTGCCCCATGCCGTCGCGAATGACCTTGCCGCCGCCGAACTTCACCTCCTCGCCGTACGTCGTGAAATCCTTCTCGACCTCGATGAAAAGCTCGGTGTCCGCGAGCCGCACGCGGTCGCGCGTCGTCGGGCCAAACATGTCGGCGTAGGCGGCGCGGGGGAGCGAGGTGGGGGGCCGAGAGTTGGGACGTTTGGGCATGGAGAGGTCTCTTTATGATGGGTATCAGGTGAGAGTTCGGAGAGCGGAAAACGGCTCGCCGGATTTCAAAGCGGCGATATCGAATGTGGACGTGTGCGCGCATCCCGCGGAGCGATTCATCTCTGCGAGAAAGTAATCGGCGAAATCGGCAGGCCCTATGCGGAAGCGTTCGAGCGCGCGCGCCGCCTCGGGGGCCTCGGCGACGATGAATTCGGGGGCTTCCAAAACTATCGAGACGCGAGCCGCGATTTGCTCGCGCGTCAATTTGTACCTGCTCCTGAGGGTCCAAGCGAACTCGCTGAGGACGATCGGATTCACATAAGAGCCGCCTTGGCCCTGCGCGCGGACCAGCGCGCTCGCGCGCGCCTTTTGCACCGGGTCACGATCATCGCCCAGCCGCAGCAGAAGGTTCGTATCAAGCCCGATCATCAAGTGCCCCGTGAACGCTCTTCCTGTTCGTTCATCGCCTCTGTAATCGAATCCTCGATGTCTTGCTGCGTGAGCGGCCGGCCCAACGAGGGCAGCTTGAACTCTTCGAGACGATCAAAAATGCTGCGCCGTCGTCGCGGCTCTATGACCGAAGAGGTCGCCCCCGGCGGATCGAACGCGATCTGATCGCCTGGTTTCAGGTCCCAAGCCTTGCGCAGTTCGGCAGGCAGCGTGATCTGGCCTTTGCTGGTGATTGTCGCCAGCATCTTATCGGACATGGCGTTCTCCTTACTCCGCGACGTCGCCTTACCATAGCACGATGTAAGGCGAACATCGAAATCACCAGTCTGCAGCATCGAGCGACGAGTGCTCTGCCAACAGCGCAGGGAAGGAGAGCGCTACACCTTCCCCATCACCTCTTGCCGGAACCCGATCGCCTGCCGTTTGCCGGCGATGGCGACGAGGCGCACGGTGCGGCTCTGGCCGGGCTCGAAGCGGTTAGCGGTTCCTGCGGGGATGTCGAGGCGGTAGCCGCGCGCTTTCGCCCGCTCGAATGTCAACGCCGGGTTGGTCTCGAAGAAATGGTAGTGCGAGCCGACCTGGATCGGCCGGTCGCCCGTGTTGGCAACATCCAGCTCGACCGTCTCCCGTCCCTCGTTCATCACGATCTCGCCGGGCTCGGCGAGAACCTCGCCGGGAACGAGTTTGTCGTCCGCGCCGCGAATCGGATTGTGGACCGTCACCAGCTTCGTGCCATCGGGAAAGGTCGCCTCGACCTGGATGTCGTGAATCATTGAGGCGATGCCGTCCATCACCTGATGAGCGCCGACGACATGGGCGCCCGCCTCCATCAATTCAGCGACGCTGCGCCCGTCGCGCGCGCCCTCGACCACGAAATCGGTGATCAGCGCCAGCGCCTCGGGGTGGTTGAGCTTCACGCCGCGCTCGAGCCGCCGGCGCGCGACGATCGCCGCCATGGCGATCAGCAATTTATCCTTTTCCCGTGGCGTGAGGTTCATGTGTTCGCCGCCCCTGTCTTCGGCCCGATCGCGGCGCATTCGAATTTGCGCTTCGCGCTAGAATGGCTGCGATTTTCAAAGCTTGCAATCGGCTTTGCCGATGGGGAAAGCCGAATGTTCCAGCGGTCGTCGATTGCACGCAAACTCGGCGCCGTCGCCGCAAAATCAGGCGCCCTGGCCCTCCAAATCTGCCGCCTGGATCAGGCTGCGCGTATATTCTTCCACAGGCCGTTCGAAAATCGCCTCCGTCGCTCCCCGCTCGACGACTTTGCCGGCCTTCATGACGAGGATTTCGTCCGCCATCGCCCGCACGACCGCCAGATCATGTGTGATGAACAGATAGGTGAGCCCGTGCGCGTCCTGGAGCGCGCGCAGCAGCGCGAGGATGTCGCGCTGCACCGAGCGATCGAGAGCCGATGTCGGCTCGTCCAGGACCACGAGCGCGGGCTTCAGGATCAGAGCGCGCGCGATCGCGATCCGTTGGCGCTGGCCGCCGGAGAACGCGTCCGGCGTGCGCCCGCGCAGCGCGGGATCGAGCCCGACAGCCTCCAGCGCGCGGACCGCCTCGGCGTCGCGTTCCCGCGCGCTCATGCCGGGCTCGTGCGCGCGCAGGCCCTCGGCGACGATCGCGCCGATGCTGAGGCGCGGCGAAAGCGAGCCGAACGGGTCCTGGAAGATCAATTGCATCCTTCGCCGCAAAGGTCGCATCGCCCGGGCGTCCAGCGCCTGCAGGTCGCGGCCCTCGAACGTCAGCCGCCCCTCGCAGGGCGTCAAGCGCAGCAGCGCGGTCGCGAGAGTGGACTTGCCCGATCCGGATTCGCCGACGATACCCAGCGTCTGGCCACGCCGCAGCGTGAGACTGACGCCGTCGACCGCCCGCACCCGCCGTGCACGCGTCAAGAGGCCCGCCGGCTGTAGATAGGTCACGACGATGTCCCGCGCATCCAGCAGCGACCCGGCCTCGGCGCCCGGCGGCGATTTGGCGCCTGCCGGCTCGGCGTCGACGAGCATGCGGGTATAAGCCGCCTGCGGGCTCGCGAGGACCTCCTCCGTCTGGCCCGCCTCTACTACGAGGCCCGCGCGCATGACGTAGACACGCCGCGCGATGCGCCGGACCAGCCGCAGATCGTGACTGACGAAGACCATCGCCATGCCGAGCTCGCGCTGCAAGGCGACGAGCAGATCGAGGATTTGCACCTGTACCGTTACGTCGAGCGCCGTCGTCGGTTCGTCCGCGATCAGCAGTTTTGGGCGATTGGCGATCGCCATCGCGATCATCGCGCGCTGCCGTTCGCCGCCCGAGAGTTGGTGCGGATAGGCGCGCGCGCGCGAACGCCCATTCGCGATCCCCACCTGCTGCAACAGTTCGCACGCGCGAGCGCGCGCTCGGCGCGACGAAACGCCGGCATGGGCGCTCAGTGGCGCGGCGATCTGCTCCCCGACGCTATAAAGAGGTTCCAGCGCCGTCATCGGCTCCTGAAAGATCATCGCGACCTTCGACCCGCGCACGCGGTTCAGCTTCGCTTCGGAGGCGCCGATCAGTTCCTCGCCGTCGAGCCGCACTGAGCCGGTCGCGCGGCCGTTGCCGGGCAAAAGCCCCAGAGCCGCCAGAAGGGTCTGCGATTTGCCCGAGCCGGATTCGCCGACTATGGCGACTACCTCTCCGGCGGCGACGTCGATGTCGACCCCGCAAACGGCCGGCGCCTCGCCCTCCGAGGTCGCGAAGGCGACGCGCAAGTCACGAATCGAGAAGAGCGGGCTTTTCACGTCAACGCTCACGGGGGTCGAGCGCGTCGCGCAAGCCGTCGCCGAGGAAATTGAGTGCGTAGAGGATCAGCGTCAGCAGGGCGGCGGGGAAAAACAGCAGCCAGGGCGCGTCCTCGATATGCCGCGCGCCCTCCGCGACGAGCACGCCGAGACTCGTCAGCGGCTCCTGCACGCCAAGCCCGAGAAATGACAGAAAGCTCTCGAGCAGGATGACGCGGGGCGTGAGCAGCGCAAGAAACGCGGCGATTGTGCCCAAGAGATTGGGTGCGATGTGCCGGACGAGAATCGCCATGGGGCCCACGCCCAGCGCTTCCGCTGCGGCGACGAATTCCTGCCGTTTCAGGCTGAGCGTCTGCCCGCGCACGATGCGCGCCATGTCGAGCCATTCGACTGCGCCGATCGCGACAAAGATCAAAACGAAATGCCGACCAAAGAACACCATCAAGAGAATGACGAAGAAAATGAACGGCAGCGCGTAGAGCACATCGACGATACGCATCATCGCCATGTCGATCCGGCCGCCCGCATAGCCCGAGACCGCGCCATAGCCGACGCCGATGAACAGCGCCACCGTGCAGCCGAGCACGCCCACCGCGAGCGAAATGCGGCCGGCGATCATCATCCGCGCGAAGAGGTCGCGACCGTTGGCGTCGGCGCCGGCGGGCATCCAGGTCCGGCGTAGCGGCGCGGCGACGACGAGCGTGCGGCCGTCGTCGCGTCGCTCCTCGACTCGCGCGGCTCCGAACGCGTCCGAGCGCTCGAAATAGGAGAGGCCGCGTTCGTCGATCGGCCGCGAAGATTGCAGCGTCGCACGCGCTTCTACGCCGTCGAACGAGGCCTCCACGAGCCGCGCGCGCAGTCGCCTGGCGATCCCTTCGAGCGCGGCGCGGGCTTCCGCTTCCGACGGATGCGGCCGTAGCGACGGCGAAGCGCCGACGTAGTCGGGAAAGATCGCGTCATACGAGGTCGACGACAGCGACGGGCCGAGGATGCAGAACAGCGCGACCGCCAGCAGCGCCGCGGCGCTGACCACCGCCGGCAGATTTCGCGAGAAGCGCGCGCCGACGCGCCGCCAGGGCGAGGCGACGGCGACCTGATGGCGCGTTTCAATCAAGACGCACCCTCGGATCGATGAGGACGTAGGCGACGTCGACAATGAGATTGATCACGATGATCGCCGTAGCGACCACTATGACCGCTCCCATCGAGAGCGTGTAGTCGCGATTGAGCGCGGCCTCGACGAAATAGCGCCCGACGCCTGGAATCCCAAAAATGGTCTCGACTACGACCGAGCCGGTCATCACCGCCGCCGCCGCGGGTCCGAGGTAGGAGACGAGCGGGATCAGGGCGGCGCGAAACGCGTGGGCGAGCACCACGCGCCGCGGCAGGCCGTAGGCGCGAAGCGTACGCGAGGCGGGCGCGGCGAGAGCTTCGATCATCGCCGCGCGGGTGAGCCGGGCGACCGCCGCGACCTGCGGCGCAGCAAGCACGACGATCGGTAGCACCAAATTTAAAGGCGCGCCTTCGGCGTAACCGCCCACCGGCAGCACGTTGAGCCAAAGCCCTAACGCGAGTTGCAGCAGCGGCGCCACGACGAAATTGGGTAGCGTGACGCCGAGACTGGCTGTCGCTGTCACGACGACATCGAGGACGCTCCTCGCCCGTGAGGCCGCGAAGGCGCCAGCCGCCGACCCGACTACGACTGCCAGCGCCAACGCAGTCGCCCCGATCCCGGCGGAGATCGGCAGCGCCTTGGCGAACAATTCGGCGACGGAGAAATCGCGCCAATAATAGCTGGGGCCGAAATCGCCGCGAGCGAGCGCCGTGACATAGCTGAGATATTGGCGCCACAGCGGTTCGTTGAACCGGTAGATGCGGCGAAGGTTCTCCATCACGATGGGGTCGAGCGGGCGTTCGAGGTCGAACGGGCCGCCGGGCGCGGCGCGCATGAGGAAGAAGGAAATGGTGACGACGAGCCAAAGCGTGGGAATCGCCCACGCGATCCGACGGGAGATCAGCCGAGCCATGGCGAAGACCCGGTCATCGCGCGTTTGGCGCCTCTCCTGACGGCGTAAACAAGGCCCTATCCGTCATTGCGAGCGCAGCGAAACAAACCAGGGGGTCTCCGAGTGCGGTTTGGTCTGGGTTGCTTCGCTGTCGCGCGCAATGACGGGCTCCTGGATTCCTTGCTTACTCACAAGCCCTTAGCAGCGGGGCGCAGCAGCGACCACGGAATTGATGCCCCCGCGTCGGCGCCAGCCACTGCGAGTTTGTTCCAGACTTCGGGAGGTTTTAAACCGCGATGAAGGTGTGTGTGAGCGCGCGGTCACGCCGCGCGACCGGCCACGCTCCCCCGAAGCGTCGCGATATTTCCGGCGTAGGCGGCCGAGCCGCCCTTGAACAAGGCCGAGCCCGCCACGAGCACGTTCGCGCCCGCGCGGACGACCAGCGGCGCGGTCTCCGGCGAGACGCCGCCGTCGATCTCGATGTCGATCTTGCGCGCGCCGATCATGCTCTTGACCCGCGCGATCTTCTGGATCACCGCGGGAATGAAGGCTTGGCCGCCGAAACCGGGGTTGACGGTCATCAGCAAAACGGTGTCGAGCCGATCGAGGACATATTCGATCGACTCCGGCGGCGTCGCGGGATTGAGCGCGACGCCTGCCTTTTTGCCGAGCGCTCGGATCGCCTGCAACGAACGATCGAGGTGTCTCGTCGCCTCGGCGTGGACGGTCATGGAGTCGCATCCGGCATGGGCGAAAGCTTCGAGATAGGGGTCGCACGGTTCGATCATCAAATGGCAGTCGAATCGTTTGTCCGTGAGCGGGCGCAAGGCCGCGACGACCGGCGCGCCGAACGTGATGTTGGGAACGAAATGGCCGTCCATCACGTCGAGATGGATCCAGTCGGCGCCCGCGGCCACGATGTCGCGGACCTCCTGGCCGAGTTTGGAGAAGTCGGATGCCAGGATCGAGGGTGCGATCAGAATGGGCGAGGTCACGCGGCCGTCTCCTGCCTTTGAACCTTGCGGAAGCCGCGAGCGCCCCACGCCGCACCCCTCCCCGTAAGAGCAGGGAGGGGAATTGATGGCCCGCTCTCCCCTCCCCGTTCTTCATGGGGCGGGGCCGGGGGCGGGGCTCTTCGAACGGCCAACGGGCGACTTCCTAAGAACCGAGCTTCGCGGCCGCGGCGACGACCGCGTCGGTCGTGAAGCCGAAATGCTTGTAGACGTCGGGCCCCGGGGCGCTCGCGCCGAAGCTCGACATGCCGATGAAGGGGCCGGTGGCTCCGATATAACGGTCCCAGCCGAAGCGCGCGGCGGCCTCGATGCCGATACGCGGTGCGGCGCCGAGCACCTTCGCGCGGTAGTCCTCGCTCTGCTCCTCGAACAATTCCCAGCAGGGCATCGAGACGACGGCGACGCGCCTGCCCTTCTCGCGCAAGATTTTCGCTGCCGCCACAGCGAGCGAGACTTCCGATCCGGTGGCGAGCAGCGTCAGATCGCGCGGGCCGTCGGCCTCGCTCAACACATAAGCGCCCATCGCGCAGGAGTTTGCTTCGCTGGAGGTGCGAAGCGTGGGCAGATTCTGTCGTGTAAGCGCCAACGCTGAGGGACGCCGGGTCTCGGCGAGCGCCAGTTCCCAGCACTCGGCGGTCTCGATGGCGTCACACGGCCGAAATACGTTCAGATGCGGCAAGGCGCGCAACGACGCGAGCTGCTCGATCGGTTGATGGGTCGGTCCGTCCTCGCCGAGGGCGATCGAATCGTGGGTCAGAACGTAGATCACCCGGATTCCCATCAGCGCGGACAGCCGGATAGCCCCGCGCGCATAGTCCGAGAAGATGAGAAAGGTCCCGCCATAGGGAATGAACCCGCCATGCAGGCAAATGCCGTTCATCGCTGCGCTCATTCCGAATTCCCGGATGCCGTAGTGGATGTAGCGGCCGGAAAAATCGCCGGGCGCGATCGATTTCATGCCCTTGGTCAGCGTGAGATTGGATTCCGTGAGGTCGGCCGAGCCGCCCAGCGTGATCGGGATCGCGTCGTTGATGACTTCCAGCGCCATTTCCGACGATTTCCGCGTCGCCACGTTCGGCTTGCTCGCGACGAGCCCGACCTTGTATTCCGCCATGCGCTTGGAGAACTCGGCGGGAATCTCGGCCGCCGCCGCCCGCCAGAATTCGTCGCGCCTCGGGTGGGCGGCGATCCGCGCCTCCCATTCCTCCCGCAACCCCCGTGAGCGCGCGCCCGCCGTGCGCCAAGCCTGGAGACAATCGGCCGGAATCTCGAACGGCGGATAGGGCCAGCCGAGGTTCTTGCGGGTGGCTTCGACCTCGTCGGCGCCCAGCGCAGAGCCGTGCGCCTTCTCGGTGCCCTGCTTGTGGGGCGCGCCGAACCCTATAATCGTCTTGCAGGCGATCATCGTCGGACGAGTCTGGGTCTTCGCTTCCTCGAGCGCGTTTTCGATCGCCACGGGGTCGTGGCCGTCGATTGCGATGGTATGCCAGCCCGCGCTTTGGAAACGCCCCAGCTGCTTGTTGCTCGTGGCCAGCGAGGTCGCGCCGTCGATCGTGATGCTGTTGTTGTCCCACATGAGGATCAGCTTTGAGAGGCCTAGGTGCCCCGCCAGGTCGATCGCCTCGTGGCTGACGCCTTCCATCAGGCAGCCGTCGCCGCAGATCACGTAAGTGTGATGATCCACGAGGTCCTTGCCGTAGCGCGCGGCCATCGCAGCTTCCGCGGTCGCCATGCCGACCGACATCCCGATTCCCTGGCCCAGCGGTCCGGTCGTCGCCTCGATGCCGCTCCCCGGGTGGTATTCGGGATGTCCGGCCGTCATGGATCCGAGCTGGCGAAACCGCTTGATCTGCTCGATCGTCATTTCGGGATAGCCGGTCAGGTAGAGCACGGAGTAGAGCAGCATGCAGCCGTGTCCCGCCGACAGCACGAAGCGATCGCGATCGGGCCATTTCGGATTCAGCGGATCGAACTTGAGCACCTTCGTGAACAGCACCGTCGCGACGTCGGCCATTCCCATCGGCAGGCCGGGATGGCCCGATTTGGCCCTCTCGACGGCGTCGACCGCGAGGAATCGAATGGCGTTCGCCATGAGGTCATGCGGGACGGTGGGGGTTGTCGTCGCGTTCATTTTGATGAGCCTTTCGAATCGTTGGCCTCAAACCGGCCGGCGCGGCATTCCGCTAGCTTTAGGAGCATCGCCGACATAATCAATGGCGTCGCGCTATCGAGGTTCCCTCCGCGCCCCTTGGGTATTAACCACAATTGTGTTGCAGTGGGGCATAAGTGTCCCTAATTCTATTGCGACTTTCCCCAGACCTGGATGACCTTATGCCAAGCGCGTTGCCGCCGCACTTGAAACGGCTCGAGGCGGAAGCTATTCACATAATGCGAGAGGTCGTCTCCGAATTCAGCAATCCAGTCATGCTCTATTCAATCGGCAAGGATTCGAGCGCGATGCTGCATGTCGCGCTCAAAGCTTTCTACCCAGCGCCGCTGCCGTTCTCGCTGCTGCACGTCGATACGACATGGAAGTTTCGAGAGATGATCGCTTTTCGCGACGATACGGCGAAGCGGCTCGGCCTCGAGCTTCGCGTTCACATCAACGCCGACGGCGTAGCGCGCGGCATATCGCCGGTCGTCTCGGGCAGCCAGGTCCATACCCAAGTGATGAAGACCGAGGCCTTGCGACAGGCTCTCGACGCCGGCAAATACGACGCGGCCTTCGGAGGCGCGCGTCGTGACGAGGAGAAGAGCCGCGCCAAAGAACGCATCTTCTCGCATCGCTCCGCCGCGCATGCCTGGGACCCGCGCAATCAGCGGCCGGAACTCTGGAAGCTCTACAACACACGCATTCGCGAAGGCGAGTCGATGCGCGTGTTTCCGCTGTCGAACTGGACCGAACTCGACGTCTGGGAGTATATCCGCGCCGAAGAGATTCGGGTTGTTCCCCTCTATTTCGCCAAGGAGCGTCCGGTCGTCGAGCGCGGCGGCACGCTGATCATGGTCGACGACGATCGTCTGCCGTTATTGCCCGGAGAGACGCCGCGGATGCTGCGTGTCCGCTTCCGCACGCTCGGATGCTATCCGCTCACGGGCGCGATTCGGTCGGACGCCGATACGCTCGACGAGATCATCGATGAGATGCGGGTCGCCACCGCCTCCGAGAGGCAGGGCCGGCTGATCGACGCGGACGAATCCGGCTCGATGGAGAAAAAGAAGCGCGAGGGATATTTTTGACCATGGACGCGCTGACCCTGTCCACCCTTCGCTTCCTGACCTGCGGTTCGGTCGACGACGGCAAGTCGACGCTGATCGGACGCCTGCTCTTCGAACAGAAGCTCATTTTCGACGATCAGCTCTCCGCGCTGGAGCGCGATTCCAAGAAACACGGCACGACCGGCGCCGAAATCGATTTCGCGCTGCTGGTCGATGGTCTAGAGGCCGAGCGCGAACAGGGTATCACGATCGACGTCGCCTATCGTTATTTCGCGACTGCGAAACGTTCGTTCATCGTCGCCGACACGCCTGGCCATGAACAATATACCCGCAACA
>DASXYQ010000002.1:0-5070 GCA_036502445.1 Roseiarcus sp.
CGTTCTCTCCGGCGGCAACATCGATTTCGACCTGTTCAGGAGTTGGGTCGTCGCGCCCCTCGAGGACCGACGATGAATCATGTGGATCGAGACCTCAGGATGCTTCCAATGAGCAGGACCGCGCACTATCCGCCCTCGCCCTATTCCTCGCCGCTGGGAAAGGCGAATCCCGAGAGCCATACGCTCTCGGTGCTGGTGGACAACGAGCCGGGGGTGCTCGCGCGCGTGGTCGGGCTGTTCTCCGCGCGCTCCTTCAATATCGAGAGCTTGACGGTCGCCGAGGTGGCGCACGAGACCCATCAGTCGCGCATCACGATCGTGACGTCGGGCACGCCGGAAGTGATCGAGCAGGTGCGCCACCAGTTGGAGCGGCTCGTCCCCGTCCATTCCGTGACCGATCTGACCTTGAGCGTGCGCGCCGTCGAGCGCGAACTCGCGATGGTGAAGGTGCGCGGCCGCGGCGACAGCCGGGTCGAGGCGCTGCAACTCGCCGAGGCGTTCCGCGCCAAGGTGATCGATGCGACGACGGAGAGCTTCATCTTCGAGATCACGGGCGCGCCGCGCAAGATCGACGATTTCGTCGACCTGATGCGTCCGATCGGCCTGGTCGAGGTCTCGCGCACCGGCGTCGCGGCGATCTCGCGCGGGCCCGAGCCGATTTGAGCGGGGCGCGATTGGAACAGCCCCACGGTGGGGCCTTCCGCTCCATGAACGAAACCTACGACTACATCGTCGTCGGCGCCGGCTCGGCGGGCTGCGTGCTGGCGAATCGGCTGACTGAGGATGGCGGCTCCAAAGTGCTCGTCCTGGAATATGGCGGATCGGATCGATCAGTCCTCATTCAGATGCCCGCCGCGCTGTCGATCCCGATGAACATGAAAAAATACAATTGGGGCTACTTCACCGAGCCCGAGCCGCACCTCGCCGGGCGCCGGCTCGCCTGTCCGCGCGGCAAGGTGCTCGGCGGATCGTCCTCGATCAACGGCCTCGTCTACGTCCGCGGCCATCCCCTGGATTTCGATCGCTGGGAAGCGGAGGGCGCCCGCGGCTGGGCGTACCGCGACGTGCTTCCCTATTTCAAGCGCGCCGAGGGCTGGCGGGCGGGCGCCGATCCCTACCGCGGCGCCGATGGCCCGCTGGCGACGCGGCGCGGCACGCGCCGCAATCCGCTGTACGACGCCTTCATCGAAGCAGGCCGGCAGGCCGGCTATCCCGTCAGCTCCGACCTCAACGGCGAATTCCCGGAAGGTTTCGGCCGCTTCGACATGACTGTCAAAAACGGCGTCAGATGGTCCGCAGCCAACGCCTATTTGAAGCCGGCGATGAAGCGCCCGAACCTTCGCATCGTCACTCGGGCGCGAGCGACGCAGGTCGTTTTCGAGGGCAAGCGCGCCGTCGGCGTGCGCTACGAACAGGGGGGCGGAACCCACCTGGCGCGCGGGCGCGCAGTGATCCTCTGCGGCGGCGCGATCAACTCGCCGCAATTGCTGAAGCTTTCCGGCGTCGGGCCGGAAGCGGAGCTGCGCTCGCTCGGCATTCCGATCGTGCACGCGCTGCCGGGCGTCGGCGAGAACCTGCAAGACCACCTGGAATTCTATTTCCAGGTCGCCTCGAAACAACCGATCACGCTCTACGCCAAGACGGGGTTGATGCGGCGCGCGCTGATCGGCGCGCACTGGCTGATGCGCGATCACGGCGACGGCGCGACCAATCATTTCGAGGCGGGCGGGTTCATCCGTTCCCGCGCCGGAATCCCGCATCCCGACATCCAGTACCATTTCCTGCCGATGGCGGTGAGCTACGACGGCGCAAATTTGGCGGCCGAGCACGGCTATCAGGCCCACGTCGGCCCGCTCAGGTCGAAGAGCCGCGGTTCGGTGCGGCTGAAGTCCGCTGATCCGCGCGAGCCGCCCCGCATCCTGTTCAATTATATGAGCGTATCAGACGATTGGTTGGAAATGCGCGCTTGCGTGCGGCTCACCCGCGAGATTTTAGCTAAGGGCGCCTTTGACCCCTACCGCGGTCGCGAAATCCAGCCGGGCGCCGATTGCCTAAGTGACGAGGCGATCGACGCCTTCGTCCGCGACAAGGTCGAAAGCGCCTATCATCCCTGCGGCACGTGCAAGATGGGCGCGCCGGACGATCCTCGAGCGGTCGTCGACGCCCGTGCGCGCGTGATCGGGCTCGAGGGCTTGCGCGTCGTCGACGCTTCGATCATGCCCTCGATCACCTCGGGCAATCTCAACGCCCCGACGATCATGATCGGGGAAAAAGCTTCCGACATCATCCGCGGCCGCGACCCCCTCGCCGCCTCCAACGCTCCGTTCCACATCGCGCCGGACTGGCGGGAGAAGCAGAGATGAGACGCCGCCGCGCTCGCCGGGGCGCGGCCGCGGAGTGGCAGCCCAGCCCCCCTATCAAAAGCGAAAACGCCGTCGGCTTCTCAATACGGCAACCCCACGTAATTCTCGGCGAGCGCGGTCTGCGCGGCCTTCGAGCTGAAGAGATATTCCAGCTCGGCGGCCTGCATCTTCTGATCGAAGCCGCTCGATTCGGGAAAGCGATGCAGCGTCTGCGTCATCCACCATGAGAACCGCACCGCCTTCCAGACACGCGCGAGCGCCTTCTCAGGGTAGGCGTCCAAACCCGCGCCGGAGCCGCTCGCGTATCGCTCGATCAGCGCCCGCGAGAGATAGGCGACGTCGCTCGCCGCGAGATTGAGGCCCTTCGCGCCGGTCGGCGGAACGATATGGGCGGCGTCGCCCGCCAGAAACAGCCGGCCGAACCGCATCGGCTCGGCGACGAAGCTGCGCAGCGGCGCGATGCTCTTTTCGATCGACGCGCCGGTGCGCAGATTGCCAACCACGTCCGGATCGAGACGGCGCGTCAACTCCTCCCAGAACTTTTCGTCCGGCCAATCCTCGACATGTTCGTCGAGTCGGCACTGCAGGTAGTAGCGGCTGCGCGTCATCGAGCGCATCGAACACAGCGCAAAGCCCCTGCGATGATTGACGTAGATCAGCTCGTGCGAGATCGGCGGCTGGTCGACGAGGACCCCCAGCCAGCCGAACGGATACACGCGCTCGTAACCGCGAAGCACGTCTTCGGGTATCGATCGTCGGCCGATGCCATGAAATCCGTCGCAACCCGCAACGTAGTCGCAAGCGATCTCGCAGGCCTCGCCGTCCTTGCGGTAGCGAACTACGGGTCGATCGGACTCGAGTTCGAACAGCTCGACGTCGAGCGCTTCGTACACCGTCGGCGCGCCGATCGCGGCCCGCGCATCCATCAGATCGCGCGTCACCTCCGTCTGGCCATAGACTGTGACGGTCCTGCCCGTCAGCGCCTTGAAGTCGATGCGATGCCTCGAGCCTTCGAAGGCGATCTCGATTCCGTCGTGAACGAGGCCCTCGCTGTGCAAGCGCGCGGCCGCCCCGGCTTGCTCGATCAGCCCGACCGTGCCCTGTTCGAGCACGCCGGCGCGAATCCGGCCGAGCACGTAGTCTTTCGACTTCTGCTCCAGGATGACCGTTTCGATTCCAGCCTTGGCCAGCAACTGCCCGAGCAGCAGACCCGAGGGACCGGAGCCGACAATGACGACTTGCGTTCGCATGTTGACGTTCCTCCCGCAATTGAGGTCCTCATGCCGCGCTTTTCGCCGCGGATCAATGCGAGTGGCGCACGGAACGACCTCCCATTCGCTACTCGCCACTCCCGAACACGCGGATCATCGATCCAACGCGAAGATGACTGTGCCAATTTGAAAGATTGAGCGCAGCTTCGAAAGACCTGCAGCTGCTTTTGATTAGAATAAACTCCGATGCACGCGCGCCTGTCTCCATGCATCTGGTGGAGAGCGCTTGCCCACAGGAGGTCCTGATGTTGAACAAAAAGCATCTCGCAATTGTCGGCGCTCTGATCGCGCTCCCGCATGTCGCCTTGGCAGAGGGCAATACGGCTGGCCGATGCGTCGACGTCGCCGTACCGAAAGAGGCGGTCAAAGCTCACAACGGTCAGTGGATCCAGCTGACCCAGGAACAATGGCAGTTCCTGCGCGGCGTCTACGTCGTAAATCCGCAAACCCCTCCCGGCTTGCCCTACGGCGACAAGGCGGTTCTCGCGCAGGTCGACGGCAACTCGGGGGCTTTGGTGTTCTTCATCGACGGCAACAAAGCCTGCACGCCGATGCTGGTCCCACATGAGCTTCTGGCCATGATGCAAGACGTCGCGACGGACAAGATCGGTCATGAAGGAGCCGGCCTCTAGCCTGTCCTCGCCACTTATTCCCCGGTGGGAATTGACGCAGATTGCCGCCGAGCTCACAATTTGAAGCTGTCGCGAAATGTTCGCCAGCTTCGCGCATAAGATAGAGGGCGCCAACAGCGGGGCCCTTCTTGCGTTTTTTGAGAGCGCGATCGGGTCGACGAGTGCGATCTCGGTCATGCGCGCATTGGCCAGATTGAAAACGGCCGGCGGATGGCGGCCCTGACCAGATACGCGCGACGTGACGCGGCGCCACTCACCCGACCAACCACGCCGGCGCGACCCGATTCCGAGCGAAACTCACGTGCGCCACATTCGACGCTTCGTCGTGTCCCCACGGCTGGATCCCCGCTTTTGCGGGAACGGCGCGTGTTGTCTTGGTCGGTCGAGGTACAGTAGTTGTTTCGCGACTTCTTGTTCGAACCCTTGTCGAAGTGAACCCGGGCTCTGCCTTGACGTTGCGAAGCGGCGCGCGCCGGGCCACGACCAACACAAATGAAACAAATCGCGATAAGCGGCGACAATCGAACACGGCCCTGCTTTACGAACACGTGTCATGCTCGCGAACGCGAGCACCCAGAGTACTACGACGCTACAAGGCTTGCTTTGCGCCGCTTTCGGCCGCTTTCCGTCTTATGTCGTCGCTTTCGTCGTGTCCCACGGCTGGATCCCCGCTTTCGCGGGGATGACACATGTTGGATTGGCCGTTCGTGATGCAGCAGTTGTTTCGAGGCGTCGCCTAAGGAGCCGAGGCGCCGAAGTAGCGAGCGGCCGCCAGAGAAGTCCGGGTTGCTTCTCGCGCAGCGT
>DASXYQ010000003.1:0-2628 GCA_036502445.1 Roseiarcus sp.
TCACCGCGCCGTTGGCGTCGTGCAGATCGGCGATGATGCGCGCAAGCACCCGGATCGGATTGATCGCAGCGCCGCCGTAGAGACCCGAGTGCAGATCGCGGTTCGCCCCGTGGATGACGACCTCCTCCATTACGAGGCCGCGCAGCATGGTGGTGATCGCCGGCGTCGTGGCGTCCCACATCGAGGTGTCGCAGACGAGCAGCAGGTCGGCCTTGAGCGACTTGGAGTATTTTGCCATGAATGCGGGCAGCGACGGCGAGCCGGTCTCCTCCTCGCCTTCGAACAGCACGCTGACGTTGCAGGGCAGACCGCCGTTCTCGCGGAAGCCCCGGCAGGCCTCGACGAACGTCATCAACTGGCCCTTGTCGTCCGCGGCGCCGCGCGCGACGATGCGCTCGCCCTGCTCGCCCGGCTCCAGGCGCGGCGCGAAGGGCGGCGTCTTCCAGAGGTCCAGCGGATCGGGCGGCTGCACGTCGTAATGGCCGTAAAACAGGACATGCGGGGCGTCGCGGGTCTTGGCCTTGGCGGAGCCCATCACCATCGGGCGGCCCGGCGTCTCGATGCGGGAGACATCGAAGCCGAGTTGCCCGAGTTCGCGGACGAGCCAGTCCGCTGCGCGGTCGCAATCGGGAAAATGCGCGGGGACCGCCGAAATCGAAGGAATTTCGAGCAGCGAGAACAGACGGTCCAGCGCGGCGCCCTGGTTGGCGTCGATGGTCGAGAGCACGTCTTCGAGCTTGGGCATGGGATCTCCGGCGCCTCGCGATCGCCGCCGACCACGTTGCGCCGCATTCTAGCAGGCGCGCGCCGCGCGTCCAACTCGGTTCGGGAGGCGCCAGGCCGCCGCTTGGTCGCCGACCGCCGGCTGCAAGCTTTTTCCAAGCATTTCCAAATTTCGCGTGTTTTGCTCCAAGTTTTTCCAAAGATTTCTTTGGCCGTTTTGTGCGATTTCAAGGGGTTACAATAGATCCAAACCCAAAAGGGCCCTTTCCAAATTTTTTGGCCGCCGCAGCGAGTTCGCTGTGGCTGGCACGCGCGGCCAAGTCAGTCGAACTCGTTGAGCGGACGTGAAAGCACGTTAGCAGGAGTTTCGGTTTTCCGAAAGAGAAAAACTACCACCGATAATGCGCATCGAATTCGCGACGATCTGTTAGTGCCGTCGCGTCCTCGCCGGACGGTTCTCGCAACACGTCGGGAAGCTTGGACCGCACCATCAAGGTATAGGATGCTGCGAGAGGCAAACGTCAGCTTTGAAAAATCAAGCACGTCGTCGTGCCATGGGCGAGCAATCGCCCCTTCTGATCCGTTATTCGACCCTCGGCGGTTCCGATACGGCGACCGCAATTCAAGACGGCGCCCTCGGCTCTCATGAGGCCAGTGTCCGGCGTGATCGGCCGCAGCAGCGAAACCTTGAACTCGACGGTCGTCTGACTGATGCCCTTTTCCAATGTCGATTGGATCGCGAGACCCATGCAGCTGTCGAGCAGCGTAGCCGCCAAGCCGCCATGCACGCCGCCGGCAGGATTGAGGTGAGCGGCGCTCGGCACGACCGTAACGACGACGCGCCCGTTTGTCGCCTCGGACACATCGTATCCCAGAGTCTGGGCCATGGAATTGAGAGGTAGAGTCCCATCGGCGAGCCCCTCCACAAATTCCAAACCGCTCATCTCTCTCTGCCTGTCGGCGCTGACGGTTCCGAAGGTCTTGCTGACGCTGTTCGACACGGCCTCACCCTTTTGTCTCGCTACCGAGCTGAGAGTGTCGCCATAAACGGTAACGGCGAAACGGCCGCAACCCGATTCCGACTATCTAATTGACCTAATTGACTGGCAGCGCTCCCCCTCCCATCTCTCCCGAAACTAAAACTGCGCCTACCGGCGACTCCCCGTCGACGGTCCGTCTCGGCGCCCGGATCGTCCTCTCGCGGTGGTCCCTTCGATTCGCCAATTGCCAAACGCCGTCCGGCGGGCGCAAACGGGGCGGGCGCTTGCGCGGCCGCGAGGCTCCGGCGGCGATCGGGAGGCAGAGGCATGGCGCAGACTTTCGACCTGTCGCACGCGCCGTTCGACCGACTTTCGCCCGCCGAGGCCGAAGTCGTGAGGGCGGCGGCCGATATCGGCTATTTCAGGCCCGGCGAGACGATCCTCGCCCGGGACGCCGCGCCCGAAAGCCTCTTCATCGTCCTCAAGGGATGCGTCGAGGAAAGAGAGGGCGCCGAGGTCGTCTCGCTCAGGGGGCTGGGCGAGTCTTTCGACAGCCGGGCGCTCGTCCAGGGCGGAGGGTCGAACGCCTATCTCGCCCGCGAAGAGACGTTGTGCCACCTGCTGCCTCGCGATCTCGCTCTTCGCCTGATCAATCAGAATCCGCGCTTCGCCGCCTTCTTCTATCTCGATATTTCCCGCAAGCTCGACATGATCTATCTCGCTTTGCGCGACCGAAAGGCGCGCGGCGTTCGCATCCCGCGCCCGCCCTATTCGGGCGTCGCGCCGTTTGCGGCCGGGTAGGGGCCGGGGCGCCTGTGTCAGCCTCGTCGTTACCGCAACGGCCTGAAGAACGCTCGGATCTCCCGCGCCAGAGCCTCGGGCTGCTCCAGGGCGGCGAAATGCCCGCCCTTCTCCATCACGGTCC
>DASXYQ010000004.1:0-10065 GCA_036502445.1 Roseiarcus sp.
GCTGGAGACGACGATCTGGAAGCCGCCGAAATCGAGGAAGCAGAGATAGGGCGAGGGATTGACGCGCCGCAGCGCGCGATAGAGCGAAAACGCCGGCAAATCGAAGCGGCTGGTGAAGCGCTGCGACAGCACGATCTGAAACGCGTCGCCCGCGACGATATAGTCCTTCGCCCGGCCGACCATCGCCAGGAATTCGGCCTCGCTGGTGTTCGAGACCGCCTTGTCCACGAGCAAGGTCGGGTCGACAGCGGGCGCGACATGATCGAGCGGACCCTCCAACGCCGCCACCACGGCGTCGAGCCGCGCCTGCGCCGCCTCCCGCGCGGCGCGCGCGGAGACGCCCTGAGCGGGGCGGATCGGCGTCACCACGACCATTTCGTCGCGCACGCTGTCGAACACGACCATCACGGTCGGGCGTATCAGGATCGCCTCGGGCGCGCCGATCGGGTCCGGCTTCGCCGGCGGCAGCCGCTCCATGTGGCGCACCATGTCGTAACCGAGATAGCCGAACACGCCGGCCGACATCGGGGGCAGGCCGGCGGGCAGCTCGATGCGCGATTCCGCGAGCAGCGCTCGCAGGGCGTCCAGCGGCTTGCCGGGGCAGGGGACAAAGGCCTCGGCGTCGACGGCCGCGCGCCGGTTGATCTCGGCCCCGGACCCGTTGGAGCGCCAGATCAGATCGGGATCGAGCCCGATCATGGAGTAGCGGCCACGCTGCGCGCCGCCCTCGACGGATTCCAGCAGGAACATGTTGCCCGAGCGACCGGCGGCGAGCTTGAGATAGGCCGAAACCGGTGTCTCCAGGTCCGCCACGAGCGTCGTGCGCAGGACGCTCGCGCAGCCTCGGGCATAGGCGCGCGCGAAATCGTCGTCGACGGCGTCGGTCATCCTCCTCTCCCCGTTCCTGGGCGAGGCTCGACTCTTCCGTCATTGCTAGCGAAGCGAAGCAATCCATGGTTCAGCCGCCGGAAATTCGCGGCGTTCCAGCGCCGCGTCAGGAAACGCGCGCGGGAACTGACGAGGCGGACGACAAGACCGACACTGCCTTCGCGTCGACGGAATTTCTCGTGGATAGGTGGATTGCTTCGCTGCGCTCGCAATGACGGTGAGAGATAGCTGCAGTTCATCAGCCGCCCTCGGCGGCCTGCAGGACCTGCCGGTTGATCGTCACGCCGAGCTGCTGCTGCAAGGCCGCGATATATTGATCGATCACGCCTTCGCGCAGGCCGCCTTCGAGGCGTTCGGCGGCAGTCTTCACGCCGGGATCGGCGGGCTCATAGGGCGGCGTCGTATCGGAAGTGATCTTGAAAACGAGCCGTCCTTCCGGAACCGAGGCCGATCCCGCTTTGTCCGGCGGGAGCGCGAAGACCGCGGCGACGACATTGGCGGCGAGCGAGGCGCCGCCGCGACGGCGGATGTCCGCGGCCGATTTCGCCTCCACGCCGGCGGCCTTGGCGAGGCTCGCCACATCGGCGCCCGCGTCGATCTGCTTGACCAGATCGGCCGCCTTGGCGCTCAGCGCCTTGCTCACTTCGTCGGCGCGCCATTGCTTCTCCACCGCGTCCTTGACCTCGTCGAACGGGCGATCTCGCGCGGGGTCGACCTTGGCGACGTCGAACCAGAGAAAGCCGTGGTCCTTCGTGTCCAACGGAGCGTCGTCCACGCCGATGTCGGACGCGAAGACGGCGCGCAGCAGCGCCTCCTTGTCCGGCAGATCGACGGTGGCGCTGCCGGGGTCGAGCCCTTGCGCATCGACGGCCGGGATGTTGCGAGCCTCCAGGCCGACGGACTTGGCAGCCTCGCCGAGCGACTTGCCGGACACTCGCGCGTCCTCGATCTTGTCGTGGATCGCAGTCACATCATTGGCGGCGCGTCGGGTGGCGATATCCTTCTTCACGATGTCGGCGACTTCGGCGTAGCTCTTGACGCTCGAGGGAGTGACGGCGACCACGCGGACGATCAGATAGCCGAACTGCCCCTTGATCACGTCGGTGACGCCGGGCCCTGGCAAGGCGAAGGCGGCGTCGCCGATCGCGTGATCGAATACGTCGGCCTTCGTCACTTCGCCGAGATCCATATCGGTCGCCGTCAGATTGCGCGCCTTGGCGATATCGTCGAAGCTCGCGCCGGCCTTGATCTTCGCCCCGGCCTCCGACGCCTCCGCCTCGGTGGGAAAGACGATCTGTTGCAGCTTGCGCTTTTCGGGGCTGGTGAAGCGCGCGTCCTTCTCTTTTTCGTAGGCAGCCTTTGCGTCCTCGTCGCTGACCTCGGCGGGCTTGGCGAGGCTCGCCGGCGAGACGAGAAGAATGTCGATCGCGCGATATTCCGGCGCCCGCCAGCTCGATTTGCGCTCGTCGTAATAGGCCTTCAACGTCTCCGATGACGGGGCGGGAATATCGCCGGCCGCGCTCGAAGGCAGCACGAAGTAGTCGATCGCGCGGGTCTGCGCCTCGGCGCCCGCCAGCGCCTCGACCAGCGGTTTGGGCGCATCGACGCCGTTGACGAGGGCGAATTCGAGCTGCCGGCGGAGGTATTCCTTGCGCCGCTGCGCGAAAAACCCGCGCTCGCTGAGGCCGGAATCGCGTAAGACCTGATCGAACATTGCGCGGTTGAACTGCCCGGACGCGTCTTGCATGCTCGGATCGGAGCGCGCCGCCGCGGCGATCGTCTCGTCGGAGATCGCCAGCCCCAGCGTACGCGCCCGCTGATCCAGCGCGGCGTCGGCGATCAGCCGTCGCAGCACCATGGAATCCAGACCCAACGCATGCGCCGTCGCGTTGGTGAGCGGGACCTTGGAGCGCCGCTGATACTGATAGATCAGGTTCTGCATTTCATTCTGGAACTGCTGCGCGGTGACGCTCTCGCCCCCAACGGTGGCGACCTTGTCCGAGGTAAATCCGCGAAGCATGTCGCCGACGCCCCAGATGACGAAGCTGACGATGATCAGCCCCATCACGATCGCCATGACGAAGCGGCCGATGCCGCCCTTCGCCGCTCTTCTCATTCCGTCGAGCATTTCCGCCGTGATCCTCGCTCGAACCTTTGGGGTCCCTTCGCCGGCACTATCTAGTCCCGCGAGAAGGCTTTGCATAGGCGGCTCCAGAGTGATAATGGCCGGCCCGTCTTCCGAGAGACCTGCCCATGACCCCCGATGTGCGCCCCCTGGTGGCGGGCAATTGGAAGATGAACGGCCTGACCGCCTCGCTGAGCGAGATCGAAGCGATGCGGGACGCCGTGGAAAAGGGCGCCGCGGGCGCCGTAGAGGTCCTGGTCTGCCCGCCGGCGACACTGCTCGCGCCTGCCGCCTACATCCTAAAGGGCGGGAAGCTGGCGCTCGGCGCCCAGGATTGCCATCCCGCTCCCAGCGGCCCCTTCACGGGCGACATTTCGGCAGAGATGATCAAGGACGCGGGCGGCTCCTATGTGATCGTCGGGCATTCCGAGCGGCGCGCCGGCCACGGCGAGAGCGACGCGCTGGTGCGGGCGAAAGCCGAGGCCGCGCTGAGGGCAGGCCTTACCGCCATCGTCTGCGTCGGCGAAACCCATGCCGAACACATGGCTGGGAGGACGGTGGAGGTCGTCAGCGGCCAGCTGCGGGGGTCGCTGCCGCCCTGCGAGACGCCGCACAGTCTCGTCGTCGCCTACGAGCCGGTCTGGGCCATTGGTACCGGGATAGTTCCTACCGCCGCGTATGTCGCGCAATGCCACGTCGCCATTCGCGAGCTGCTCGGCGAGCTATATGGAGGGGCGGGCGCGCACATGCGGATTCTCTACGGCGGCTCGGTCAAGCCCTTGAACGCGCGCGAGCTGTTGGGGCTTCCCAACGTCGACGGCGCGCTGGTCGGCGGGGCGAGCCTGAAGGCGGCGGATTTCCTGGCGATCGCGGGGTGCTACTCGTAGAGGCCGTCGCCAAAATGTACCCGCGCCAGGCGAGCGCGCCTGCGACTACTCCATGACGGCGCTGTGATCGACGGCCGCGGGTTGCGCGGGCTTGCGCAGCAGCAGCACGAGCGGCATCGCCACGAGCGACAGGATCATCAGCAGCTTGAAGTCGTCGATGTACGCGATGATCACCGATTGCAGAGTGATCATGCTGTCCAGCGCGGCGCGTCCGGCCGCCTTCAGCGGATTGAGCGAGTGTCTCACCACGGGCGAATTGAACGCGTGGTTGAAGGGCGTGACATAGGCGGCGATCGCGGCGTGATTGATCTGGGTATTTACCGTGACGAGCGCCGACACCACCGAGATCCCGACGCTCGATCCGATATTGCGCGACAGGTTGTAGAGGCCGGTTCCGTCGCCCCGCATCGCGGCGGGAAGCGTGGAAAAGGCCATCGTCGTCAGCGGCACGAACAGGAAGCCGAGCCCCATGCCCTGGACGAATCCGACGCTGACGATCGTCCATTGCGAAACATCGGGCGTCCAGCCGGTCATCGCGTACATCGCCCAGGCGGTCAGGCCGAGACCCAGGGTCAGCAGCCAACGCGTATCGACCTTTCCGATCAGACGCCCGACCAGGAACATGCAGAGCATCGTCCCCATGCCTCGCGGCCCCATCACGAGGCCGGCCGTCATGACGGGATAGCCCATCAGGGTCTGCAGGTAGGGCGTCATCAGCGCGAGCGAGGCGAGATAGGTGACGCCGACGATGAAGATGAAGATGAAGCTGACCGCGAAATTGCGGTCGAGAAACAGCCGCGGGTTCACGAACGAGCGCGCCGCCGTGAACGTATGGACCATGAAGATGTAGAACGCGGCGGCGGCGATGACCGCCTCGATCTGGATTTCGCCGGATGAGAACCAATCGAGCTGCTCGCCGCGATCGAGAAAAATCTGCAGCGCGGCGATGCTGACGCTCAAAGCGGCAAAGCCGAGCCAATCGAGCTTGGCGGCGGCGTCCTTCTTGGTTTCGAGCACGAAGAAGCTGATGCCGGAGAATGCAAGCGCGCCGATCGGGACGTTGATGTAGAACACCCAGCGCCAGCTGATGTTGTCCGTCAGCCAACCGCCGATCACCGGACCCAGCACCGGCCCGACCATGACCGATACGCCGAACAACGCCATCGCCGATCCGCGTTCCTCGATATCGTAGATGTCCAGCAGAATGCCTTGCGAAAGCGGCACCAGCGCCGCGCCGAACAGGCCCTGCATCAGGCGGAACGCGACGATCTCGACCAGCGATTGCGATATTCCGCAAAGGATCGAAGCGATGACGAAACCCGCGATCGCCGTCAAGAGAACGCGTTTGCGCCCGAACTTGTTGGCGAGGAAGCCCGAGGGCGGCGTCATGATCGCGGCGGCGACAATGTAGGAGGTCAACACCCAGTTGATCTGGTCAGCACTCGCCGAGACGCTGCCCTGGATATAAGGAAGCGCCACATTGGCGATCGTGGTGTCGAGCGCCTGCATGATGACGGCGAGGATCACGCACGCCGTGATCGCCGCGCGGTTGGCGACCTTCGGCGTCTTGGTGGAGGCGGGCCGGTCAGCCATGGGCTTTCTCGCCGCGCGCGAGCGCAAGCAGGCTCTTGCCGCGATCGATCAGGTTGGTAACGAAATCCGGCAGGCCGCGCGTATGACCCGTATCGACGTCCACGGTGACGCTCATTCCCATGCGCAGCGGCGGCTTGTCTTCGGCGTTTTCGATCCGAACGCGCATGGGGATGCGCTGCACGACCTTGACCCAATTGCCGGTCGTGTTCTGGGCTGGCAGCAACGAGAAGCTCGAACCGGAGGCGGGACTGATGCTCTGCACCACGCCGTTCCATTCGATTCCGGGATAGGCGTCGACGGTGATCGTCGCGAGCTGACCGGGCCGCACATAGGTCAGCTCCGTTTCCTTCGGACTCGCCGCCACCCAGACCTTGGATGTCGAAACGAGGCTGAACGCCTGCTGCGAAGCCTGCAGATAGGAGCCGACCTGGATGGCGTCGACATTGGTCACGACGCCGTCGTACGGCGCTTTCACGACCGTATCGTTCACATCGCGTTGCGCGTTGTCGACCCCGGATTTGGCCTGCAGGTAGAACGGATTCTCCTCGATCGTCTGGTTGGGGTTGCCGCCCAACTGGGCCAGGGTCGCCTCCGCCTGCGCTCTGGCGACCTTGATTTTCTGCTCGGTCGCGTCGAGATCGTGCTTTGCCGAGTCGAACGCCATCTTGGTTCCCGAGCCGGTTCCCACCAGCTCCTGCTGCCGCTTGAATTGAGCCTGAAAGAAGGAAAGATCGGCCTGCGCCTGATCGATTTGCGCGAGGGCGAGCTTGTAGGTCGCCTGCAGCGTCAGAACTTGATCGTGGACCGTGCCGAGCTGAGCCTTCGCGCCCGCGAGGGCGGTCAGGTAAGTGTCGGGTCTCAGCCGATAGAGCACTTGCCCCTTCTTCACCGCTTCGTTGTCGTGGACATCGATCTCCACGACCGTTCCGGCGACGTCAGTGGAGACGCCTTCCATTTCGGCCTGGACATAGGCGTTGTCGGTCGATGTGATCTGGCCGCCGGTCACGTAGAAATACCCCCCGGCGATCAGGGCGATGGGCAGCAGCGCGAACAACAGAGGACGTTTCCAGCCGCGCTTGGGCGCGTTGGCCGGCCTGGCGGGACCGGGCCGCGGGACCTCCGCGGCGGCCGGCGCGTGTTTGGGCGCCTCGCCTTCGGGCGCCGGCTTTCGCAGTTCGCGGACGCCGTCGCGCCGCAGCGGAGCCGCTGGGACGTTCGCCGCATCGGCGGGTATCCGGTGAATCGAAACGCCATCAGCCATAGTGAGCCTCTTTCTCGAGGATTGGGGCTCGGTTGGCCGCCATCAAGTTTGTTTTCATGAGCTCGAGCGTCTGGAGGAGAGAATCGCGATTTTCGCGCGTCACGCCGCTCAGCGCTTCGGCGCGGGTCGCCTCTGCGAGGGGTTGCACGTCGGCGAGCAGCGGACGGGCGGCGTCCTTCAAGAACAGCAGCCAGATCCGTCGATCGGTCCCATGCTGCCGGCGTTCGACCAGGCCCCGCTCCACGAGCTTGTCGAGGATGCGGACTAGAGTGATCGGCTCGATCTCGAGAAGCTCGGCCAGAGCCCCCTGATGGATGCCTTCGTTCTTCGAGAGATAGGCGATGGCCTGCCATTGCGAACGCGTCAGGCCGAAGTTGCGAGCCTTCTGCTCGAATCTCTTCCGCATGAGGCGGTCGATCTCATGAATCAAAAATCCTAGCGTCGGATGTGAATCAGTCATGCTCTGTTTCTGGACAAGTTGCGCATCGAGCGATATTGCTAAGCGAGCTTACTATCAGCGAACATATAACAAGCATGCTTCGACTGGGCAAGAGGCGCGCCGCGGGTGCTGTTAACAAATTTGTTAACACCCCTTTTTTTCGGGCGCGAAAGCCCAAGACCCATGCGGACAAGCAAAAAAGGAGAGCCACAAATGAGCGGCGATCGACGATTCTTCGGCTGGCTGGGGTCGGTCGCCGGCATGCCGATTTCACTGCTTTTGGCGGGGCCGGCGTTCGGGAAACAGATCGTCAGTTGCGGCGGCGCCGTGTTGCTGGGCGGCGCTCAGCTGGCATGTAGCCATGTCGATCCGAGCGCGCCCACGCAAATCTGCACTTATAGCTGGGCGATGGCGACGCCGGCCAACCAGACGCAGATCGTCGAAGGCTCCTTCCTGATTCAGCCGGGGACTTCGAACCTGATGGTCTACCAAGGCAGCGGATTTGTTCGCGCTCTGTCGGAACCGATCGTTCTCTGCCAGGGCAAGCGGGGAGGGGGCTAGTACCGTTGTCCCGCTCTCGCGGGAGAAGGTGGCGCAATAGGGCGCCTAATTCTATTGTGTCCCAAGACGCGCCCAACATCGGACGCTTCGGGGGGCGCGGATCGCGCTTTGCGCCTACTTCCCTGCCCATCCCTGCTCGCGCGAATTAATTCCCTGCACGCGCAAAATAATTCCCTGCTCGCCGCGTAGGGAATTCACCGTGCAAACCATTGAATTGACAAATGCTTTCGGGACAGATTTTCGCAAAAAAGCGGCCGATTCCGCGAAATTCCCTGCTTTTTTCCCTGCCAGCAGGGAATTTTGGCACGTCAGGGGATCGTGAATTAATGGGGGGCAAACGGCCCAGGAGCCGATCGTCGGGTAAATCGGGGGCATCTTCGAAAGACACGCATCGTGCTCGCGATCGGCATCCGCGTCCCCGGACCTGATACGGGGGACGAGCCATGACGGCCGGCGGTTCTGACCCCATTGTTTTTGGGCGTCGCCTTATCCCCCTCTCCCGCGAGAGCGGGAGAGGGGGACTCAACGCCCCAGCCATCTCGCCGCGCCGGTTCCCGCCGCCGCGCCGGTCGCGAAGGCGCCCTGCAAGAGATAGCCGCCGGTCGGCGCCTCCCAGTCGATCATTTCGCCGGCGACGAAGACGCCGGGCCGCGCGCGCAGCATGAAGTTCTCGTCGATCTCGGACCATTCGACGCCGCCCGCGCTCGATATCGCGCGCGCGATCGGCGCGGCGCCGACGACGCGCAGCTGGCAGGACTTCAGCCGCGCAGCCAGCCCCGCCGGGTCGTTCGGCACGGATCCGGCCTCGCGCAGGAGGCCGATCGCCACCGGGGAGAGGGAAACCGCCTTGCGGAGAAATGTCGACAGCGATTGTCCGGGAGAGCGCACGAGGCGGCGCGCCAGCGCCTCGGGAGAGGCGTCGGGCTTGAAATCGAGCAGGAGATCCGCCGCGCCCTCGGCTTCGATCGCCGCGCGCAGGCTCGCCGACAGCGCGTAGATCGCGCCGCCCTCCAGCCCACCAGCGGTGACCACCGCCTCTCCGCGCGACTGGTTTCTCCCATGGGTCCAACGAAACGCCTTCAAAGGCGCGCCTTCGAAACGCTCGCGAAAATGCGCGGACCATTCGACGAGAAAGCCGGAATTGGCGGGCTCGATCGGCGCGACCGCGATCGCGGCGGCGCGCAGGCCTTCGACCCAGCCGCCATCGCTGCCCAGCCGGGGCCAGGAGGCGCCGCCGAGCGCGAGCACGATCGCTCCCGCCGCGAGAACCTCGCCGCCGTCGGGCGTCGTAAAGCGCGCCCCGCCCTCGGCCGGCAGCCCGATCAGCCGATAGCGCGCGCGCAACTCGACCCCGAGCGCCTCCAGCCGCCGCAGCCAGGCGCGCAACAACGGCGTCGACTTGAAGCTGCGCGGAAACACCCGCCCGCTCGAACCGACGAACGTCGGCTCGCCGAGCGCGGCGCTCCAGGCGCGCAAGGCGTCCGGCGGGAAGGCCTCGATTGCCGGCCGCAAGCGCTCGCTCGCGGACCCGTAGCGCGCGAGGAAAAGATCCAGCGGCTCCGAATGGGTGAGGTTGAGCCCGCCGCGGCCGGCGAGCAAAAATTTGCGCGCGGGGGAGGGGGCGGCGTCGGCGACGATGACTTTGTGGCCCGCTTCGGCGAGCGCCTGCGCCGCCATCAGCCCGGCGGGGCCCGCGCCGACGACGAGCGCGTCTGTATCCGCGCTCGCCGAGCGCGGCCGCCGAAGCTCGCCGCTTTCGGAGAGCGTCGACCCGGCGGAACCGACGCGGTCAGCGACCGCGACCACAACGCCGGTCAAGAAAGCAGGAACGAGCGCATCGAGATCGAGCCCATGTCGAAGGCCGTGGTGAAGAAGCTCAATTCGTCCTTCTCGTCGGCGACGCCGAGCGGGAACATCACGGGCAGAAAATGCTCCGGGCTCGGGTGAGCGAGCCGCGCCGCGCGCGAGGCGCCCAAAGCCGCTGCGACGCCCGCCGCGTCGCGCGCGTCGATGAGCTTAGCCATCTCGGCGTCGAACGCCTGCGCCCAATCGTAGGCCGGCGCGCCGGGCGCCAGCGCCGTCAGATTGTGCACGAGATTACCGCTGCCGATCACGAGCACGCCCTTCTCGCGCAACGGCTTCAGCTCCCGCGCGAGATCGAGATGCGCCACCGGCGCTCGATTCAGATCGAGCGAGAGCTGGAACACCGGGATGTCGGCTTTGGGGAACATCTGGATCAGCACCGACCAGGCGCCGTGGTCGAGGCCCCATTGCGTATCGGTCTCGAGGTGGCTGGAGCGCACGAGTTCGA
>DASXYQ010000005.1:0-3461 GCA_036502445.1 Roseiarcus sp.
TCGCCCGTCCCGGCCGGCCGGACCTCGTGTTCGCCGGCCGGGTCGATCGCCTAGCCGTCACCGCGGACGCGGTCTATCTCGTAGACTTCAAGACCGGCGACGACCCCGCTTCTGCGCCGCGGGCCGATTACATCGAGCAACTGGCGCTCTATGGAGCTGCGCTGGCGCCGCTCTACCCGGATCGCATCATCAAAGCGTATCTAGTATGGATCGAGGCGGGTCGATTGACCCGGCTGTCCCCAGCGGCGCTCGATCGGGCGCTGGCCGGCTTGAGGGACTCGATGGAATCCGGGGGGTTAACGGCGCCTTGAAGAGGTCGTATTTTGTCGACATCGTGGATCAGATGGAAGCAAGCGTAACTTCGTCTGCGGAAGGCGCGCGTAGCGTCGGGGCCTCCGAAAGACGGGCGAAGCAGAAGATCCAGAATCTCGCCTGGCGCCGCGGTGGGGTCGCATTGGCTGGCCTTTTGGTTTTGGCTCCGATTTCCGCGTGGGCGGTCACTGCGCCTAGCGGAATGGTGCGCTACAATCACCCGGTCTATCGCAATGGCAAGCTCGTGCTCTGGCATGGCGCGTGGCGGGCCCGCAGCGCCAAGACGCCAGTGGCCACGGCAGAGCGCGCAATTCCCACCCCCGCGCCGTCGCCCCCGCCGGCGCCCGCCAAGTCGCCCGCCCCGCCGCAAGAGCGCGAAATCACCGTCATCGCCGAGGCGCAAGACGATTGCGCGTCCCGAATGGCCGGCGAACTGGTTTCGATGCTGCGTGCGGCCGGCCTGAAGGCGCGCGCGGTTGCCGGCGCGACTTCGCCGAGCGCGCTGGCGCTGGCGGTGATCGGGGATACCGCCGATCTCGCCATCGCGCCGATGGACGCGCTGTTCGCAGACGACAAGGCGACCGCGCCTTGGCGCGATCGGGCTCCCTATGTCGCGCGACTCGCGAACGAGGCGATCGAGATCGTCGCGCCGCGCACAATTGCCGATCTCGATCAGTTGAAGAAGCTTCGCGAGGGGTCGGGTCCGACCGTCGTCGCGCAGGGCGCGAGCGCCGAGTCGCTGCTCGCTCGGCTCGGTCTGAAACCCAAGCCGGCTCAGGAATCGCTCGCGGCTTCGCTCGACGAGCTCGCAGCGGGCAAGATCGACGCGGTCGTCGTTGCGGGTGCGGGACATTCGAACGCCCTCGCCGACTTCGGAAAGGACGGCCGCTTCCATTTGCTGTCGGTTCCTTGGACGCCGGCATTGCGCGGGACGCCGGCATTGCGCGGCGGCTACGCACCCGCCCGATTGACTTCCAAGGACCGCCCCAACCTCATACGCGCGGACGAAAAGGTCGATGCGGTCGCGGCGCCGATGGCGCTGATCGCCATCGACGCCGGGCAGGGCTCCCCGCGCACCGCGGAATTCGCGGCGATCGTCGCGGCTTTCTTTCAGAAATTCGACATTCTGCTCGCTGAGAACGCGCAAGCGAGCTGGCGCGACGTCAATCTCGCCGCGTCGGCAAACTGGCCGAGGTTGCCGGCCGCGCAGCAATGGATCGCCAGCGATCAGGGCGTGACGGACGCGTCCTTGGACTCGTTCCGCAAGATGGCCCGTAGCGTCGCCTCGACGAACGGCGGCCCTGGCCCGGCCGACGCGGACAAGCTCTATCAAAGCTTGATGCAATGGCGGGGAACAGGACCATGAGCGGAGGATTCTCTTGTCCATGATAGTGAAGGGCGGTTTGTCTATGATGGTGAAGGGCGGCGCCGGCTTGCTCGCCGGAGTGCTTGCCGGCGGCCTCGGCTTTGCTTTCTGGCCTCGCGTGGAGCCCGGCGTCTTGAGCCTGCGCCCCGCGGTGGAAAAGCCGGTTTTCGTGGTCGCGACGGAGCCAGCACGACCGGTTTCGCCGCCCTCGACAAACTTGGTCCCGGCGCCCGCAACGCCTGCTGGCGACAAGAACGGACTCGTCAAGCTCGCCGCGGCATTGCGCTCGGATCCGACTGCCCCCCCGAGCGCAACGGCTCCGAGCGCGACGCCGTTGGGGCGCGGGCTCACCACGGCGGCGCTGAAGATGGCGGCGCCGAGCGACCAAGCGGCGAGGTTTTTCGCGCTGGGACTGGTCGCGCTCGCGGACGGCGATGTGGCGGGCGCCCGGGCATTCCTGGACCGCGCTGCAGACGAGGGCGATACGCGCGCGCTGATGGTGCTCGGCGACACCTATGATCAGGCTACCCTGACGCGGCTGGGCGCCGTGGGCATCCGAGGCGACGCGTCGCGCGCGCGAGACTATTACGCCCGCGCGCTCGCCGCCGGCGTCGTCGCGGCGCGCCAGCGCATCGCGGCCTTGGGCGCGAAGGGGAATTGAGTGGCGGGGCGTGGCCGCTCACGCTCAGTCGCTCAGTGAAGTAGGGCGCCGTCACTCTCGCTCGATTCCGCGAAACGCAGCTTTCTAGAAATCTGTCGAAGCATTCGATCTGAGCGCCAAACGCGATCATTTCAGAATCATCAAGGTCGGCCGTCAAACGGACCTATTCAAAAAATCGGCGGCATGAAAAATCGACTTGAAGTTGATATTCTCGGCCGCGAATGTCTCGCTTGCGCCCTCGCCTCTATCCACGATCGAAACTACAAGCAGCACATCCGCACCCGCCTCCTTGCAGGCGTCTACCGCCAGCATTGCGGACGCCCCGCTCGTCGTCACATCGTCTATGACAACGAGCTTTTTGCCGCTCAGATTCTCGTTTTTGGCAAGGCCCTCGACGCGTTTTTTGGAGCCATGTTCCTTGGCTGTCTTCCGAACGAAAAAGCCGTTGATGGGCGTATTTACAAAATGGCTGTACGCGCAGACCGCCCCCGTGATGGGGACGGCGCCCATCTCCAAGCCGCCGACATAATCGCCTCCCACGGCCGCCACTTCGGCCAGCAAAAGCTTTGCCATCAAGTGCGCGCCTTTTGCGTCGAGCATCGAGGGTTTCATATCAAAATAAAAGTCGCTCTTCTTGCCAGAAGAAAGAGTAATTTCTCCCCGTCCAAACGAGCGTTTGTAAATTATGTCAAAGAGAGCATTCCAGTCGTCTTCGGATGAACTGCGCGTCGCGAACGAAGGCGATCTGAGAATCGCGGAGCTGGTCATTGACACCCCCTTGGCTATGGAGCGGAAAGCCTTTTCCATACCCGAACCCAAATCGGTGGGGAAGTGAATACAGAACCAGCTTCGCAAATCAATCACGCGGCCGAACGAAAGTTTCCCTACGGCGCGTTGTTCGCTGTTTTGCTGCCCGGGGTTTCCGAGGTGCATGTAAGAGGGGCAAACCTCGGGGCGAACGCGAAATTGTAGCCGCGCTCGCTGAGCGCGGCCGTCGTAGAGCGCCTGTTTTCAGAGAGTAAACCAAGCTGAAGCAACGTGGTGAACGACGGTCAGCGACCGCGTCTACAGCAGGGCCCGGGGGAGGGGAACGCGTCGGCAGGGCGTCTTCTGGAGAAGTGG
>DASXYQ010000006.1:0-9442 GCA_036502445.1 Roseiarcus sp.
CATAGCGGTCCGTATAAATTTGCAGCTGTTGGATCAAAGTGCCAGCATTGAACGTGAAAACGGCGAAAGCCGGCAACCCGCTGGCGTCGCGTCTAGATCTACCCAAACCTTTCCCGGTGGCAGCGGCAAGTTGAGTAAGAGGCGCCGACTCATGACCACTTCCAATAGGAAACCACCCCCCTTGGAATAATCCTGTAACCGTCATCTGGATGCCTATATTGCTCGCCCCGGTAAGTTGCGGCGCGCCTGGCACGGGGACCCACGCCATGGGTCTAAACGTAGCAAACAGACGTTGAAACAGCGATTTGACGTCCGCTCGACCCTTAAACGTGGGCCCATGGTCTGTTATGCCAGCGCACGGGATTAGAGGATTCACAGCCGGATTGTCTGCGCAGAAATATGTGTCCACCAGGAAGTCCTGGTCTTGAAAATGGGGATTTGCGGGGTTGTTGATGACGTCGACGAACAGTCTTAACGTGTCGGCGTTTGCCATTTTTTTCTCCCTCCCTGATCCATCAAATAGCCTCGGTGGGCCACATAAATCCTAGCTTTTCACCGTAAAATTGTCAACTAAGGCGAGGTGGGGAATCCAAGGCAGTTCCCACGTTGTGAGAACATCTGCGTGGTCTGAGCCGAGCAGCGTTTCATCTCTGTGACGGCCTCCAAGTTCGCGATCTGAGGAAATCAACGGTCGAGCCGCTAATCCCGAGCTGCTGACGTTCCGCCCCCTTGCCAGAGTGCGTCGGGTACTCGTTGCGGCCTGGACGCGCAGGGCGAGCGACTGGACCCAATTCGCGACAGAGAGACCTTCGTCGGCAGGAGCGCGAACTGGTCGAAATTTGCGCCGGGATCGACGCAATTGCCAGTCACGGCAGCTGTACACGCTCGCTGCCGAGCGTGGGGCGGAAAAGAGCAGGCTCGCTCAGGAAGCTGCCTCGTAGAGTCGCAGAGGCCCTCGTTGCCCCATCTGATTTCCGCCCTCGAACGTATCGTGGTGCGACCGCCCCTCGCCGCGAAGACCTTTCGCAGTTCTCGCCGCTCACGATGGATTGCCCGAGCTAGCTTTCCACCCCGTAATTTGCCAGAGTGCGTCGGCTACTCGTTCCGGCCTGGACCTCGCCCAAATGAGCGACCTGGACCCAATTCGCGGCAGAGATACCTTCGTCGGCAGGAGCCGCGAACTGGGCGAAATTTGCGCCGGGATCGACGCGATCACCGGTCAGGGCAGCCTGTTCACGCTCGCTGGCGAGCCGGGTGTGGGCAAGAGCAGGCTCGCCCAGGAAGCGGCCTCCTATGCGAGGGCGCAGGGCCTGCGGGTGGTATGGGGCCGATGCTGGGAGCACGGAGGCGCCCCGCCATATTGGCCATGGGTGCAGGCGCTGCGCGGACTGGCGAGGAGCATCGAGCCAACCGAACTCACGCGCTGGATGGGAGCGGGCGCCGCGGAAATTGCGCAGATCGCGCCGGAGTTGCGTAATCGGATCGGCGGCGTGCCCGAATTGCCTGGCAGCTCGCTGGGCCAGCCCGACAAAGCCCGCTTCCGGCTGTTCGACTCCTTGATCGCCTTCTTCGCTGCCGCAGCGGAAGCTCAGCCGCTGCTGATCGTGCTTGACGACCTGCATGCGGCCGATCCCACTTCCCTTTTGATGCTGGTCGCCTTTTCCCGGCAGGTCCGCAGCATGCGCGTGGCGGCGATCGCGACTTATCGCGCTCTCGAAGTCAAGCAGATGCCCGAGCACGCCGCGCTGATCGCCCAGGCTGAACGTGAGGGCGTGGCGTTCCCGCTGTTCGGACTGGACGAAAGCAGCATCGGCAAATTCATCGAAAGCGCCTGGAGTGTCTCGGCCAACGCGGTTTTGGTCAGCCGGCTGCACAAGCTGACAGAAGGCAATCCGTTCTTCCTGAACGAGGTTCTTCGGCAGATGGCCGCGGAGGGGCAACTCGCCAGCGGCGCGTGGAACGTGCCGGCCCGGCTGACCATTCCGCGCGGCGTCATCGAGTTCATCAAGGGCATGATCCAGCCGCTGGCCGAAGACGCGCGCAACGTTCTCGAGACCGCCTCCGTGATCGGACGCGAATTCAACCTCGTCATCCTCGAGGCCATGAGCGAGGCGCCGCGCGAACGTCTGATCGAACTTCTCGATGAGGCCGCCGCGCTGGAACTCGTCCACGAGGTCCGCGGCGCGGCGGGACGCTACAGCTTTCGCCATGCGCTCATTCGAGAGGCGCTCTACGACGCTCTGCCCGCGGCCAAGCGCCGCCGGCTGCACGTCAGCGTTGCTGAGGCCATCCGCCGACTCAATTCTTCGAGCCAGCCCTACGCCGAAATCGCATATCATTACTGTCAAGGGGCCGCGCCCGGCGACACCGACTCCGCGATCGAATATTCGAGGCGGGCCGCGCGATCCGCTGAAACGCAACTCGCCTACGAGGAAGCGGCGAGTCATCTGAACAATGCGATCGAAGCGCTCGCGCTCAAGCGCGCCGGGGATGATCCTTTCCAAGCGGAACTGCTTTGCGATCTTGGCGAAGCTCAAGTCAAATCCGGTGACCTCGCGCAGGCCCGCAAGACCTGTCTCCGGGCCGCCGACATTGCGCGCCGCGTCCACAGATCCGATCTGTTCGCCCGCGCGATATTGGCTCCTGGTCGATACCTCAGCCTTTCCGGAGTGACCGATCATGGCCTCGTTCAGCTCCTTCGGGAAGCCCGGACGGTACTGGGCGATATCGAAAGTCCGCTGCTCGCTCAGGTGCTCGCGAGGTTGGGCATCGAGCTCTACTGGTCGGATCGCGAACAGGCGGTCACGCTCTGCCAGCAAGCGGCCGAGATGGCGAGAAGGCTCGAGGATCCGCATACCCTCATCGTCGCCCTTTGGGGACGCTGGCTTTCGCTGCGAAACCCGGACAGCCTGGAACAGCGGTTGGCCGACACGCAGGAAATGATCGCAATCGCGGATCGGGTCGGGGAACGAGACTTCGCGCTCGAGGCCCGCTTCTTTCGGGTCGCCGATCTGCTCGAAGCGGGCGATATAGTCGGCGCCGACGTCGCGCAGCATGAATATCTGACCATCGAGGCGGAACTGCGCGATCGATTCAAGCGCGGACTTTTGCTCGAAGCGATGCGCGCATTGATGGACGGCCGCCTGAACGAGTCGCAGAGTTTGGCGCAGCAGGCGCTCGCAGCCGGCCAGCAGAGCGGCCGTCCGCTCACGCCCAACTCGTTTCTCATCCAGCATAGCATGGCATTGTGGGAGCGAGGTCGGTTCGGCGAACTCGAATCGACGCTGCGCGGGTTCATCGCACAGAATCCGCTGATCGTATTCGCGCGCTGCGCGCTGCAGCTCATCCTGCTCGAGCAGGGACGACCGGACGAAGCCAGGGCCGAATTCGATCGCCTGGCCGAGGGCGAGTTCCGCCTTGTCCAACGCGACTGGAATTGGATCCCGTCCATGTTCGTCCTGGCCGACGTCTGCGCAGATCTCGGCGACGCTGAAAACGCGGAAATGCTCTATCGGCTGCTCCGCCCCTATGCCTCGCGCAACGCCATGCTCGGTAATGTCCACACCTCCGGCTCGGTCGCGTTTGCACTCGGCAGATTGGCCTCCGTCCTCGGCCGCCAAGATGACGCAGAGGTGCATTTCGAGACCGCGCTTGCGGCCAACCGCCATATTCGGGCCGCCGTCTGGTTGGCTCATACGCAGTGCGAACTCGCAAGGGCGCTGATAGGGCGCAATGAAAACGGCGCTCACGCGAGAGCCAAGGAACTCATCGCGACGGCCCGCCAGACCGCCACCGCGTTGGACCTCGTTCGCCTTCGAGGCAAGTTGCAATCGCTGGAGATCGAGGGAGGGAGAGCGACAGCTCCGGGGCTGATCGAAGGCGTTGCGGCGCTCGAGGCGCATTCCCCGCCCATGGACGCAGCGCAACCGAACGAAGCAGGCCTCGTCGACAGCGTTGTGGCTTCCGCGATCGCGCGGGCGCGGGACCTCAGCTCGCAGGCCACATTCGAGGGCACGATAACGATACTCTTTTCCGACATCGAGGATTCATCCTCGCTATACGAAAAGCTGGGCGACCTTCGCGCTCACGAGCTCATTCGCGTTCACAACGAAATCGTCCGCCATCAGATCGCCGCTCACCGCGGCGTTGAGGTGAAGGCTTTTGGCGACAGCTTCATGGTTGCTTTTCCGAGCGCGCGGCGGGCGGCGTTGTGCGCGATCGCGACGCAGCGTTCGTTTGCCGCGTACTGCGAGACCCATCCCGATCAGCCGCTGCGGATCCGAATGGGATTGCACGTCGGCGAAGCCATCAACGAGTCGGCCGACTATTTCGGCAAGGCGGTGATCCTCGCCGCCCGGATCGCCGCGCTAGCCCAAGGCGGCCAGATCCTGGTCTCGTCGACGTTTCACGACCTTACCGCGAACGCTGGCGATCTCCGCTTCGCATCTATCGGCGATAAGCAGCTCAAGGGCCTCAGCGGAATCTACAATATCTTCGAGGTGTCGTGGTAGGCGCCCTTTCCCTGGCGACCTCGCCCGAGGAAATAGATTCCATCTCTGAGCGCGGCGGTGAACCGCCCGGCGCGCCTCGATGCGCGAAACTGTCGCGCGGAACTTGCCCAACCGCGCTTTTAGTGACATGTTAGCGCGCCGCCGAACAAAACTCGCCCGCCGCGAGAGGCCGGCGGCCCAAAGGGAGGATTTCAACCATGAAGGCTTCAAGCCTGATTTACGGATTTGCGCTCGCGGCGATCCTCGCCGCCAGTCCGGCGCTCGCCGAGCGCAAGACGGTTCCCGGTCCCGCCGCCGATCCCAAGTGCTTCGCACCCTGGGCCGCCAACACCAAGTTCTTCCAGTTCGACAAGAAGCCCGGACCGTATCGCATCGCTCTGGCCAACGGGTTCATCGCCAACACCTGGCGCATCCAGATGATCAAGACCGCCAAGGCCTACGCCGAGCAGCCCGAGGTCAAGGCCAAGCTGAAGGAGTTCAAGGTGGTCTCGACCGGCGAGGACGTCGCCGCGCAGATCGCCGCGATCAACAACTTCATCGATTCCGGCTACGACGCGATCGTCGTCAACGCGCAGAACCCGAAGGCCTTCGGCCCCGTGATCAAGCGCGCGAAGGAGGCCGGCGTGGTACTCGTCGCCTTCGACAACATTCTCGACACGGAAGACGCGATCGACGTCGACGTCGACCAGAAGGGTCTCGGCGTCCTCTGGGGCGACTGGCTCGTCAAGCACATTCCCGATGGCGGCAAGGTGCTCGAAATTCGCGGCGTCGCGGGCACATCGGTCGACACCGACCGGCACAACGGGATTCACGAGGCGCTCGACAAGTCGGGCAAGAAGTGGAACGTCGTCGAGGTCGTCGGCAAGTGGGATGATCCGACCGCGCAGAAGGCGACCGCGGACGCCATCGCGGTGCAGAAGCATTTCGACGGCTTCACCGCGCAGGGCGGCGACACCGGCGTCGTTCAGGCGATGATGGACGCCAAGCACCCGTTCGAGCCGTTCGGCGGGGAGACCGAGAACGGGTTCCGCAAGTTCTGCGCCAAATATACCGCCGATGGCCTGAAGTGCTCGTCCGCGGGAACCGGGCCTGCTCAAGTTGCGGTCGCCATCAAGACGGCGATCACCGCGCTCGAAGGTGAGGTCGTGCCGCAGTCGATCAAACTGCCGCTCGCGATCGTCGAGGACCCGGACTTCAAGGACGGGGTGAACTTCTACTCGAACCAGTCCGACAATTTCTTCGTCGGCAATTCCTTCCCGACGTGCGGCATCAATTTCGACGCACGCGAGATCATGAACCAGACCGAGAAGAACCAGTAACAGCCGACGCTGGCGGCGCTTCCCCTCCCGTTCTTGCGGGAGCGGGTAGGGGTGGGGCGCGCGCCGCTCCGGCGAGCTTGCAAACTGCGCTGCTATCCCGAGATGAGCCCCACCCCCGGCCCCTCCCCGTGAAGAACGGGGAGGGGAGTAGCGATCGATCTGGCCCCCAGGAAAAATCCGATGGACAGTCCGGCGCCGCTGTTCCGCATGGAAGGCGTGTCGAAATCCTACGGCGGGGTCAGGGCGCTGGATCAGGCGGATCTGACGATCTCCGCCGGGCGGGTGCACGCGATCCTCGGCGAGAACGGCGCCGGCAAGTCGACGCTCATCAAGGTGATGGCGGGCGTCGTCGCCCCCGACGGCGGCCGCATGACGATGGAGGGCAGGGATGTCGCCTTCGCGACTCCCGCCGCGGCGCAGGCCGCGGGCATCGCCTGCATCTTTCAGGAATTGTCGCTGGTTCCCGAGCTCAGCGTCGCCGACAACATCCTGATCAACCGGCCGCCCAAGCGCTTCGGCCTGATCGATCGGCGCCGGCAGCGCCAGATGGCCGAGGCGGCGCTGACCAGGGCCGGCGCGACCGACATTCACCCGCGCACCCCCGTCAAGGACCTGCCGCTGTCGCGGCGGCAGATGGTCGAGATCGCCAAGGCGTTGGCCCGCGATCCCCGCATTCTCATCCTCGACGAGGCGACCTCGGCGCTGACCGCGGCCGATGTCGAGCGCGTTCTGACGCTGCTCCGGCGCCTGCGCGACGAAGGCCTCGCGCTCGCCTATATCTCCCATCGTATGCACGAGATCGCCGAGATATCAGATGATTGCACGATCTTCCGAAATGGCCGCAACGTCGCGACCTATCTGGCGGGAACCAAGAGCCACGACGAGGTCGTCGAACTGATGATCGGGCGCGAATACCGCCATGTGTTCCCGCCAAAGCCGGCGCCGCGCCCGGTGGGGGGACCGCCGCGACTCGAATTGCGCGGCCTCTCCTGGACCAACCGTCTCAAGGATATTTCGCTCACCGCCTCGGCCGGCGAGATCGTCGGGCTCGGCGGCCTCGACGGTCAGGGTCAGCGCGAACTGCTGCTGGCGCTGTTCGGCGCCTTGAGCGGCTTGACCGGCGAAATCCGCATCGAGGGAACGCCCGTCGGCATCGGCAGCCCGAGGCAGGCAAAAGGCAAGCGAGTGGGGATGGCGCTGATCCCCGAGGACCGCAAAACCGAGGGATTGATGCTGCCGATGAGCGTCGGCCAGAACCTCTCGTTCGCGGCGCTGGACGATCACGCGAGATTCGGGATCATCGATCGATCGGGCGAAGCGCGCGCGATCAAGGAGGCGATCAACTCGCTTTCCATCAAGGTCGCCAAGGTCGCAATGCCTGTGGCCTCGCTTTCGGGGGGCAATCAGCAGAAGGTCGTGATCGGCAAATGGCTGATGACCGCGCCGCGCATCATCCTTCTCAACGACCCCACACGCGGGATCGACGTCGGCACCAAACAGGAGATATACGGCCTGTTGCGCCGATTGGCGGACGCGGACGCGGCGATCGTGTTCTATTCGACCGACTACGCCGAGTTGATCGGCTGCTGCGATCGCGTGCTCGTGCTGTATGACGGGCGCGTCAAGCGCACGCTGGTCGGCGACGAGATCACGGAAAAGGCGTTGATCGCCAGCGCGCTCAACCTCGACTTCGGCGGGACTCCGGCCGAGCGAGCGCCGGAGCGCGCATCGTGAGGGAATGGCGGTTCTGGCTCGCGGAAAATCGATCCACGCTGGCGGCGTTCGCGATTTTCATCGCGATGTTCTGGATCTACGTCGGCAACCATCCCGCCGGCTTTACCGCAAATGTCGTGCAGACGGCGGCCAACAAGGGCGTGCTGCTCGCGCTCGTTGCGATGGCGCAGACGATGGTCGTGATAACAGCCGGCATCGACCTCTCCGTCGGCATGACTTTCGTGCTGTGCAATTGCCTGGCCTCGCAGCTTCTGGCGGGCGACGCGTGGCGGACGGGCATCGGCCTCGTCCTCGTGCTCGCGGCCGGCGCGGCTTGCGGCGCGGTCAACGGCCTGCTCGTGATCTTCGGACGGCTGCAGCCGATCGTCGCCACGATCGCGAGCGGCGCGATCTATTTCGGATTGGCGCTCTGGCTGCGCCCCGATCCCGGCGGCGCCTCGGATTTCAATTCCGACTTCGCCGACCTCTTCACCGGCAAGCTGTGGGGCGAAATTCCTGCGAGCCTGGTGACGCTCGCGGCCGTCGCCCTCGTGGTCTGGTTTCCCTTCAGCCGGTCGGCGATCGGCCGCACGGCCTACGCGATCGGCTCGTCGGAATTGTCGGCCTATATGTCGGGAGCGCCGATCCGCGCCGCGAAGTTCCTTGTCTATACGCTGGCGGGGCTGCTGGCCGGCGTCGGCGGCGTCTTCCTGACCTTCCTGACCTATTCGGGCGAAGCGTCGGCCGCCAATGGCGGAACCTACACGCTCTATTCGATCGCGGCGGTAGTGCTCGGCGGCGTCTCGCTGTTCGGCGGTTCGGGCAGCGCGATCGGCGCGATCTTCGGCGCGCTGGCGTTTCGCGCGATCGGCGACCTGCTGTTCGTCTTCGATATCGAACCTCTCTGGCAGCCTTTGTTTCAGGGCGTGGTCCTGCTAGCGTCGGTGTCGATCGGCGCGACCCGCCTGATCGGCGTGCGCAACCGCCTCGACCTGTTCGGATAGGCGCCGATGACGAATAGCGGGATTCCGATTCGGGAGGGCGTCTGGGCGCGTTGGCGCGGCCGGGTCGATCCGGCTACGCTGGCGGCGTTCGCCTGCATTCTTGTATTGCTGTTCGCAGGCAGCCTCTATTCCCAGAGTTTCTTGTCGCCGGAATATCTGCTGCAGCAGCTGAAGGTCGCTTCGTTCCTCGGAATCATCGCGACCGGCATGATGATCGTCATTCTGCTCGGCCAGATCGACCTGTCCGCGCCATGGGCGATCGCCCTGGGCGGCATGATGTCCGCCTCCGCGTCCGCTTGGGGGCCGGCGGGACCCTGGATCGCGATTCCCTTCGGGGTCGGCTGCGGCGTGGCGCTCGGGCTCGTCAACGGATTCGGCGTCGCGTACCTGCGCATTCCCTCGATGATCGTGACGCTCGCGGTCAACGCGGTCGCGCAGGGGCTCATGGTCGTCCACACCGGCGGATTCTCGCCGCAGGATTCGGCATCCCCGGCGATGCGTTTCATTGCGACCGGAGACGTCGTGTTCGGCCTGCCGAACGCGTTGATCGTCTGGGGCGTGATCGGCGGCGGCGCCACGCTGCTGCTTTCGCGTACGACGTTCGGCCGCGCTGTCTACGCGATCGGCAACCGGGAGCGCGCGGCCTATCTTTCCGGCATCGATCCGCAGCGGGTGGTTCTGATCGCGTTCGCCCTTTCGGGCGCGCTGTCGGCGTTCGCGGGGGTGTTGCTCGCCGGCTACGCGTCCAAGGCCGCGCAGGCGATGGGCGATCCCTATCTCTTGCCCGCGATCGCCGCCGTGGTGCTCGGCGGCGCCAGCATCCTCGGCGGACGCGGCAACTATCTCGGGACGGTGGCGGGCGTGATCCTCGTGACGCTGCTGCAATCGATCCTCT
>DASXYQ010000007.1:0-4263 GCA_036502445.1 Roseiarcus sp.
GGCCAGCGCCACGCCGAAGCCGTAGGTCAGCGTGATCATCAGCGGCACGTTGATGCCGAAGGCGCGCACGAGCGTCGGGTTCTCCGTTGCGGCGCGCAGATAGGCGCCGAGCCGGGTTTTCTCGATCAGGAACCAGGTCGCGAAACAGACAACCGCCGAGAACACGATGACCCAGCCGCGGTAGTTGGGCAGGAACATGAAGCCGAGATTGCGCGCGCCCTGCAACTCGGGCGGGATCGGATAGGGCAGGCCCGAGGCGCCGAAATAGTTCTGGAACAGCCCCTGGATGACCAGCGCGAGCCCGAAGGTGAGCAGCAGGCCGTAGAGATGGTCGAGCCCCGCGATGCGCTTCAGCAACGTGCGCTCTATGATCGCGCCGATCGCGCCCACGATCAGCGGGGCGAGGACGAGGGCGCCCCAATAATTCACGCCGGCCAGATGCAGCAGGAAATAGGCGGTGAAGGCGCCGACCATGTAAAACGCGCCATGCGCGAAGTTGACGATGTTCAACATGCCGAAGATCACGGCCAGACCCAGGCTCAGCAACGCGTAGAACGAACCGTTGATCAGACCGATCAGCAACTGCCCGAAGAGCTGCGGCATCGAAATCGCGTGCCCGAGGAACATCAGGGGGCCTCGTTGCGGAGGTGTTCGAAACCACGCGTCCGGACAACTGCAACAGCGTCGTCATGGCCGGGCTTGTCCCGGCCATCCACGCCGTCAGGCCGCCGGAAGCCATGGGGGCCGGCCGGAAGCCTCGCCGCGTGGATGGCCGGGACGAGCCCGGCCATGACGGAGAAGGCGGTTCTATACGCCAATAGACCCGGCCCCTCCCCGCAAGAGCGGGGAGGGGAGTCACACCCCGAGATATTCATGCAGCTTGTCCATATTCGCGGCGAGTTCAGAATTGGCGAAGGCGTCGATGATCTGGCCGTGCTCCATGACGTAGTAGCGGTCGGCGACCGTCGAGGCGAAGCGGAAATTCTGTTCGACCAAGAGAATCGTGAACCCCTCGCGCTTCAGCTCGGCGATGGTGCGCCCGATCTGCTCGATGATGACGGGCGCGAGGCCCTCGGTCGGTTCGTCTAGCATGAGGAAGCGCGCGCCGGTGCGCAGGATTCGCGCGATGGCGAGCATCTGCTGTTCGCCGCCGGAGAGTTTGCCGCCGCCGCTGTTGAGCCGCTCCTTCAGATTCGGGAACAGCGTGAAGATGCGTTCGAGCTCCAACCCGCCGGTCGGAGCGATCCGAGGCGGCAACATCAGATTCTCGCGCACGCTGAGGCTGGCGAAGATGCCGCGCTCCTCGGGACAGATCGCCACGCCCATTCGCGCGATGCGGTCGGAGGCGAGGCCGACCGTCTCCTTCCCCTCGAAGCGCGCGGACCCCTTGCGCCTGCCGACGATGCCCATGATCGATTTGAGCGTCGTCGTCTTGCCGGCGCCGTTGCGCCCGAGCAGGGTGACGACCTCGCCCGGCCGCACGCCGAAATCCACGCCGTGAAGAATGTGGGATTCGCCGTACCAGGCCTGCAGCCCAGAGACGGCCAATTGCATCGGCGCCGCCTCAAGCATGCCCGACCCCGAGGTAAGCCGTCTTCACGTCCGCGTTCTCCGAGACGGCCGCGTAGTCGCCCTCGGCGAGCACGCGTCCGCGCGTCAGCACCGTGATGCGGTCGGAGAGATGGGCTACGACCTGCAGATTATGCTCGACCATCAGGATCGTCCGATCGGCGGAGACGCGCCGGATCAGCCCCGAGATGCGGTCGATGTCCTCATGCCCCATGCCCGCCATCGGTTCGTCGAGCAGCAGCATTTCCGGATCGAGCGCCAGGGTCGTCGCGATCTCCAGAGCGCGCTTCCGTCCATAGGAGATTTCGCTGGCGAGGCGATCGGCGAATTCGCTCAACCCCACATCGTCGAGCAGTTCGTGCGCGCGCGCGTTCAGCGGCGTCAGCGCGCGCTTCGAGCGCCAGAAATCGAAATTGTCGCCGCGTTTGCGCTGCAGCGCGATGCGCACGTTCTCGAGCGCGGTCAAATGCGGAAACACCGCCGAAATCTGGAACGAGCGGACCAGACCGAGCCTGGCGACGTCGGCGGGGCGCATCGAAGTGATGTCGCGGCCTTTGTAGAGGATGCGGCCCGAAGTCGGCCGAAGGAATTTGGTGAGCATGTTGAAGCAGGTCGTCTTGCCCGCGCCATTCGGGCCGATCAACGCGTGGATCGAGCCGCGCCGCACGCACAGATCGACGCCGGAAACGGCCCTGAAATCGCCGAAGGACTTGCACAGGCCCTCGGTCACGAGGATGTCGTCCTCGCTCATCGCCGCCGCTCGTTCCCGACCATGAGGCCAAACCCGCCGATTTTCTCGAGTTACTAAAACCATTGCGGGAGTGGATAGTAAAGCTAAATGCGGCCGCGTCCCCTCTCCCGCGCAGAGCGGGAAAGGGGGTCGTCATGTCTGCCTATTGTGCAGGCGCCGTTCCCAATCGAGCGCCTGACGGACGATCCCGTCGAGATCGTCCCGCTGGGGCCGCCAGCCCAAGACCTCGCGAACGCGATCGGCGCGCGCGACGATCGCGGCCGGATCGCCCGGGCGCCGCCCGACCTTGTGAACGGGAAAATCGACCCCGGACACGCGCTTGACGACGTCGACGACCTCCTTGACCGTCGCGCCGTGCCCATAGCCGCAATTGCAGACCAAGGCCGCCCCGCCGCGCCTGAGATAGGCGAGCGCGGCCATATGGGCGTCGATCAGGTCGGTGACGTGGATGTAGTCGCGCACGCAGGTGCCGTCCCGCGTGGGATAGTCCTCGCCGAATATGTCGAGGCTCCGATGTCGCCCCAGCGCGGTCTGCACGCCGCGTTTGATCAGATGCGTCGCGTTCGGCGTCGATTGGCCCAGGCGCCCCTTCGGATCGGCGCCCGCGACGTTGAAATAGCGCAACGCGACGTAACGCAAGTCATGGGCGTGGGCGGCGTCCTCCAGCATCCACTCGACCATCAGTTTCGACCTCCCATACGGGGAGACGGGCGCGAGCGGCGCCTCCTCGCCGACAGGTTCGGAGGAAGTCTCGCCGTAGACGGCGGCGGTCGAGGAAAAGATGAAATTGCGCACCCCGCCCGCGACCCCGCGTTCGATCAGGTTGCGCGCCTTGGCGACGTTGTTGAGGTAGTAGCCGAGCGGATCGCGCACCGATTCCGGCACCACGATCTTGGCCGCGAAATGCGCGATCGCGTCGACCTCGTGCTCCGCGATGAGCCTGCCGATCAGCTCGCTGTCGCCGAAATCGCCCACCGCGAGCGTCGCCGCCTCCGGAACCGCCCAGGCGAAGCCGGTCGAGAGGTTGTCGACGACGACGACCTTCTCGCCGGCGTCGATCAGCGCCAACGTCATGTGTCCGCCGATATAGCCGGCGCCGCCGGTGACCAAAACGCTCATTTCATCCTTCTCCGACGATCGCTCGTGGCAAATTGACGCGTTTCGTGCAATTTGCGGTCTCCGGCCCGGCGATCCCTCGAGGGAAGTTTCGTTCCGAATGGCTCTGGCGACGCGCCGGGAACTGGGAACGGCGGCGCGGCTTATTCGACATACGCTGTCAACGGATCACTAGCTCATGAACAAACCGATTCGCAAAGCCGTACTACCGGTCGCGGGCCTCGGCACCCGCTTTCTGCCCGCGACCAAGGCGATTCCGAAGGAAATGCTGACGGTCGTCGACCGGCCGATCCTGCAACACGTGATCGACGAGGCCCGCGCGGCGGGCGTCGAGCAATTCATTTTCATCACCGGCCGCAACAAGGCGGTGATCGAAGACTATTTCGACATTTCCTACGAGCTCGAGGACACGCTGAGGCGCCGCGGCAAGACCAAGGAGCTCGAAGCCCTGGTCGCCGACCTGCCGACGGCCGGCTTCGTCTCGTTCACGCGTCAACAGGAGCCGCTCGGCCTCGGACACGCCGTCTGGTGCGCGCGCGAACTGGTCGGGGACGAACCTTTCGCCGTGCTGCTGCCGGACATGGTGACCATGGCCGGCGCGCGCAGGACGCGCTGCCTCGCGCAGTGCGTCGAGGCCTATGACGAGCACGGCGGCAACGTCATCGCGGTGGAGGAGGTCCCCGACGAGGAGACGCACCTCTACGGCATCGTCGAGGTCGGCGAGGATTTCGGTCCTGCGTTCCAGATCAAGGGGATGGTCGAGAAGCCGCCCAGGGGGACCGCCCCCTCGAACCTGATCATTTCCGGGCGTTACATTTTGCAGCCGG
>DASXYQ010000008.1:0-5812 GCA_036502445.1 Roseiarcus sp.
GCGGATTCAACCGCTCGCGCGATCGCCTCTTCGCCGAGCTTGCGCGCCTGCCCCGCCTCGCCGAGCAGCCAATTCGTGAGGGCGAGGTAGACCATAGCCAAGGCGCCGACGTCCGTGCCGAACCGGAACTTGGCCTCGCGATCGCGTTCGGGATCGTAGATCCGCAACGTCTGCTCGAAATGGGCGTGGGCCTGGGCGAGATCGCCCTGATAGAGGCGCGCCGTGCCCAGGCTGCGGCGGGCAGCCGCCGCTTCTATCGTCCGCGCCTCCTTCTCGGCCTCGCAGAGGAATTTTTCGGCGATTTCCCGCGCCAGCCGCAGCTCGGCGCGCAATTGGCTGCCGATGAACAGTCCGTAGTAAGCGTCGAACCTCTCGGCGGCGTCGTCGACTCCCTTGGCGAGTTCCCAAGCGAGAGTGAAGGCGGCCTTCGCTTCCTCGGAGCCGAAACCTCGGGACAACATCAAAGCCTTGCTGTAGCTGGTCTGCAATTGGAGCCGGCGTTGGCGCGACGCCGCGGCGGCCTTCACCTCTTCGGCCTCCGTCAGCTTAGCCAGCAGCGCCTGGGCCTCCTCGATCTCCGGCAACTCCGGTGTCGGCGAAAACCCTTCGAGCGCGGGCGCGAGGACATCGTGCGCCTCGACGGGGCGGGCGGTCGATTGGTAGAGCTTCGCGAGTGAGAGCGCCGCGCGTAAACCCCAACTGCGGGCGCCTTGCTGTTGCGCTATTGCGAACGCGGTGAGGAAGGCTTCCTCCGCCGGGGCTGGATTGGACGGATCGCGCTTCAACAGGATTTCGCCGCGGAGGCGGTGAGGGAAGGCGAGATCGCCACGAGCGCCGACCTGCTGTGCCAGAACCAGCGCTTCGTCGATGCGCGCTAGCGCATTGTCCGCCCCCAGCGTCTGCGCTTCGAGTTCCGCAAGCACCGTTTGATAGAACCAAGCGTCGCCAAAGCCGCCCTGATCGGCCCAGACCGCCAGCGCCCGTCGGAGTTCCTCGGCTCCCGCGGTTGCGTCACGGAGACGACCGTGCGCCCACGCCGCGTTCAATTCGGCCATGACGCAGTAAAACTGCATTCCATGCTCCCGGCCGAGACGTCCCGAGTCCTCGGCCGCGATCAACGCCGCGGCGGCGTCGCCGCGCAGGTTTTCGAGATAGGATTTCCACATAAGATGATTGGCCATCGACGGGCCATGGCCGAGTTTCCTCGCGCGCAGATTCGCCTCATCGATCAGTTCGCGCGCACGTTCGACTTCGCCCAATTGCCACGTCGTCAAGGCGAGGCAGGACATCGCTACGGTTCCGGTGTCCTCGCTGAAGCGTTCGCGTGTCTCCTGGTCTCGCTGCGGGTCGCAGGCGTCGAGAGCGCGCTCGCAATGGGTCCGCGCCTCGAGGAAGTCGCCAGAAGAGTAACAGATCAAAGCCAAGCCACGGCGGGCAACGCCGGCTTCTATGACGCGCCCCGTGTCCTCCGCTTCTTTTAGGAACGCCGAAGCCAGCTCCCGCGCCCGCCGCTGATCGCCTCGCACCATGGCTAAGGTCCATTCGCCGTGTCGCGCTGCAAAGCGTTCCGCAAAGTCGTCTGCCTTTGCGGCAAGTTCTGCGGCGCGAGCGAAAGCCGCTTTGGTTTCCTCCGCGCCGAAGCCCTTGGACATCATCATGGCTTGGCCGTAGGCCGTTTGCAGATGCAGACGACGCTGCCGTTGCGCGACGGCGGCCTCGACCTTGTCGGTCTCGGCCAGCGCGCCGAGCAGCCCCAGCGCCTCCGCGATCTCCGCCAGTTCCGGCGTCGGAGAGAACCCTTCGAGCGCGGGCGCGAGGATGTCGTGCGCCTCGACCGGGCGGCCGATCGATTGATAGAGCTTGGCGAGCGAGAGGGCGGCGCGCAGCTCGAAGCTGCGCGCGCTCTGTCGACGAGCAACGTCGATGGCGGTCCGTAGGGCTTCCTCGGCAGGCGCGGGGTTCGTTTGATCGCGCTCGAGGAGGATTTCGCCGCGGACGCGGTGCAGTTCCGCTTCGAACGCGCGATAGCCTGTGCGGTCGGCCGTCGCCAGCGCTTCGTCGAGGATCACAATGGCGTGCTCGGGATCGCCCGCTCCGGTTTCAGCCTCGGCGAGCGCAATCTTTAACAGTCCATCGAACAACAGAACGTTTTGTTCGCGCAGGAGATCGGCGCCGCGGCGCATATCCTCGAGCCCCTGGCCAAGCGTTCCGCCTTTGGCCATCGCCCAGCCCTCGAGGAACACGCCAAACGCGCGCCAAAGGTTCAGGTCGCGATCACGTGCGAGACGAGCGAGGTCGACAGCGTTCTGCGCGGCACGCGGGTGGTCGCCCCGCATCAATTCGAACATGGCCGCAAGTAGTTTTTCGTTCGCGTGCGTGCCGATATGCATGACGCTCGCGATCCGCTCCCGAGCGCGCTCAATAAGGGAAACGGCGCGATCGACGTCGCCAAGAGGCCATAAAGCGAGGGCCAAATAAAGCATTGCGACGACGCCGGCGTCCATTCCGAAGCGAAAAGCCAGATCGTCGTCGCGACCAGGTTGGAAGAGAGCGAGCGCCTTCTCCAGGTGATGGCGCGCTTCCACATACTCTCCCGCGAACTGGTGAGTGATTCCGCGGACACGATGTGCGACGCCGGCCTCCGTCGAGTCGGGTTTCGCCCTGACATCGTTGAGCAAGGACCCGGCGTAGGCCGTCATTTGCGGCAGCTCGCCCCGATAGTAGCAGCCGACCCAAAGCCCGAAGTCGACCGCCAATCGTTCGGGCGCGTCTTTGTCGCCCGGCTCCGAATTGCGGGCTTTGACGAAGGCTTCAGTGGCTTCCGGCGCGCCATAGCCGCGCGCCGCAAATAGCGCGTTGCCATGGGCCACGTGCAGATGAAGCCGCCGCTGGCCCGCGACGTCCGAGGCCTTCCCGACTCCCGCCTGGTCCGCCATCTCGATCGCCTTGCCGAGATGGGCGATCGCCTCCTGGAATGCGGAGCGGCGCAGCGCCTGATCGCCGGCCTTGCCCCAATATTCGATCGCCGCATCGGTCAGGCCGGCTTCCGTGAAATGATGCGCGAGCACTTCCGGCTGGGTGGCGGCGCGGTCCGGGAATTGATCTCGCAGCGTCTCGGCGGCGCGACGGTGCAACGCCTGGCGGCGGCTCTTCAACAGGTTCTCGTAGGCCGCGTCCTGGATCAGCGCGTGCTTGAAGCGATAGTCCGCCTGCGGAGGCAGGCCCTCGACCAGCAAGATGTCGGCCTCAGCGAGCTTTTCCAGCGCGGCTTGTAGGCCCGCCTCGTCGAGACCTCTGTAGCCGGCCTCGTTGAGGCCGGTCGGGCCGCGGTCGGCGACCGCGGCTACAGGGGTGGCGATCGCCTTCAGCAGCGGATAGGAGAAGCCGCGGCCGAGCACGGCGCCGATCATCGCGACCTCGCGCGCCGGGCCGAGCCGGTCGAGCCGTGCCGACAGCGATTGTTGCAGCGTCGGCGGGATTGTCTGGGAGCCGCCCAGCTCGCCGCGTTCGAGCAGCAGCCGCGTCACCTCCTCGACGAACAGCGGCACGCCGCCGGTGCGCTCATTGACGCCCTCGACGATAGCTTGCGACAATGCGTGCTTGGCGGCAAGCTCGCCGACCATGCGCGCGACTTGACGCCGATCGAGCGGAGCGAGCGAGATCACGCCATGGTGCGAGCGCATGTCCCATGGCGCGCGGAACTCCGGCCGCGTCGTCGCCAGCACCAGCATCGGGGCGAACGCGCCGCGGTCGGCGAAACTACGAAGCACGTCGAGCGTCGTTGGATCGGCCCAATGCAGGTCCTCCATCGCCACCACGGCCGGCTGCACCCGCGCGCCCGCCATGTACCACGCGAGCAGCGCCGCCAGTTGCCGGCGCCGCAGCTCCTCCGGGGCGAGTTTCGATGCGCGCTCCGGCGGCTGTGGGATGTCGAGCAGATGCGCCAGCAGCGGGACATTTTCGGTCGGGTCGAGATTGATGGATTGAAGCGTGCTTTCGAGATCGGCGAGCCGCCGCTCGGCGGGAACGTCCGCGCCGCCGAAGCGCTGCCGACCCCACTCGGCGATCGGATGCAACGGGGTGTTCTGCAATAGTTGCGAGGAGGCCCACTCGACCCAGGTATGTGGCGTATCGACCAGCCGGGCGCGAAACTCCTCGATCAGGCGCGACTTGCCGAGGCCGGGCTCGCCGACGATCTGGACGAACTGGCCCTCGCCCTGCCGCGCGCGCTCCCAGCGCCGCAGCAGCATCGCGACCTCCTCCTCGCGGCCGACCAGCGGCGTCAGCGCGCGCTGGCCGGAGCGCCGGCCGCCGCCGCTGGCGCGTACGATCCGGTAGAGAACCGTCGGCTCCGGCACGCCCTTCAGCGCCTGCGCGCCGCGATCCTCGGCGACGAACAGCCCGGCGGCCTGTCGCTGCACCTTGGCGGTGACAAAGATTGCGCCCGGCTCCGCGAGCGCCTGCACGCGCGCGGCGACATTGGGCGCGTCGCCGAAGATTTCGCCTGACGAATCCACCACCACCGCGCCGGTCTCGACGCCGATGCGGGCCATCAGCTCGGGGCGGCCCGAGCCGGCGTTCTTGGCGTTGATCTCGGCGAGCGCGCGCTGAATGCCGAGCGAGGCGCGCACGGCTCGCTCGGCGTCGTTCTCCTGCGCGAGCGGGTAGCCGAACAGCGCCATGATGCCGTCGCCGAGTTTCTTGGCGACATGGCCGCCCATCTCTTTGACCGCCGCCGAAGCCGCGTCGAGATAGCCGCCGACGAGATCGCGCCAATCCTCGGCGTCGAGTTTCGCGGAGATGCTGGTCGAGCCGACGAGGTCGCAGAACATCACGGTCAGATGCCGGCGCTCCGCGGAGCCCTGCGAAGCTGGCTCGGCGGGTTGCGGCGGCTCGGGCGCTGGATGCTCCTTGGCCGGCTCGCCGGCGGCAAGCTCCCGAATTGCCCGCAAAATCTTCAAACGATGCCCGAGCGAGACGCCGAGGTCCTTCAGATGCTGGTCCTCGAGTTCCGGCAAAACGTCGGCGTCGATTTCGCTGTCGCGAAAAGCGGCCTCGTATTGCCCGAGCCCGAGGCGCCGCAGCCATTCCCCGACGTCCATGGTCACTTTCCCGATGGCCTCGGACCATGATCGTCCAGGCGGCCCAACCTGTCCAGCGGACCGTGAGCGGCCATCCCTACGTCTCATCCCCGCGAAAGCATGCGCCTGATCAATGCCTCGATCGAATCGGTCGTGACGAAGTTCTCCGGCGTCAGTTCCGCGTCGGGAATGGCGATTGCGAACGCCGCCTCGATCGAGAGCATCAGCCGCACCGCCGCCATCGAGGTCAGACCGCACTCCCGCAGCGGGGCCGAGCGCGCGAGCGCGTCTCGAGCCGGCAGACCTGGGGCGAATTGCCGCGTCAGAACGAGCAGGCTATCGAGTACCTGGGAGCGATCGAGCATGGACGGATCCGATCCGAGGAGGCTTCAATCCGACACGCTACAATTTGAATCAGTTCTCGTCCCCCATCGCCGACAAATATACTCAGCAAGTCTTAAATACGATCCCGTAAAACTGAAATAATGACTGGCGAGGTATTAACCCACGTATATATCATCTGTCGTATTGCTGTTTGGGTTGCACTATAAGTTGTATACACGCAAAAGGCGAACGAACCCCGACGAAAGGCCGGTGCCCTCGGCTTCACTTGGACCCTGTCGCTGACGCATCGACCGATTTCAGCCCCGAGGAGACCCCAATGTCCGCGGCCCATCAGCTTGGTCACGCCCGCAATCGTCGCTCCCTCTCCGGCGAAAGCGCCGAGTTTC
>DASXYQ010000009.1:0-3689 GCA_036502445.1 Roseiarcus sp.
CGCCTACGTCACCTGGGCCGGCATCACGGCCGGTAAGGCGCCTTCGTTCTACTCGTTCACCGGCGGCGGCGCGGCTTGGTATAACTTCTTCTCGCCCGACCAGCAGGGCTTCAACCAGCCCGACCTGTTGGCCTACACCGCAGCGTTCGGCGGCGGCTTCTCCGCCACGATCGCCGCGCAGAGCCCCGGCAGCAACGGCGCCAGCGGCGGCGGCACGGACTTCAACGGCGTCAGCTTCGCCAACTACAACGGTTTCTCGCGGGGCGTGGACTATCAATACAACGGCCAGACCATTCCAGATTTCGTCGCCAACCTGAAGGTCGTCCAGGGTTGGGGTTCGGCTCAGGTGTCCGGCGTCGGTCACTTTGTCGACGTCACCGGCTTCGATGGACTCACGCAACGGAGGGAAGGCTGGGGCGTCGATGCGGGCGTCTCCTTCAATCTGCCGACCTTCGGCGCCGGCGATCTGTTCCTGATCACCGGTAGCTATACCGAGAATGCGGCTTGGTACTCGGGTCTTCCCGACGCTATGTTTGGCGAACTCGGCATGGTCAACGGCAACGGCCAGCAAATGGCCATCGCCGATACCTACGAGAATCCGTCGGGCAACGGCTTTGCGACACCCGATATATGGTCGGTTTCGGCCCTATTGACCCATCACTTCTCGCCTCAATTCGTGGGTTCTCTCGAGGGCAGCTATGGTCAGGTGAGATGGAGGGGAACGGACATCACTTCGGTCGTCTCCAACAGCGACACTTGGCTCGTCGGCGTGGTCACCCACTGGATTCCGGTTGCGAACCTCGACTTCGAGTTCGAAGTGCTCTATCAGCAAGCCAACACCCAAACGCCGAATGGCTTCGTGTCCAGTAACGCCCCTGGTGGCGTCATTGGCTCGAACGCGAACTTTCAGGGTCGTGGCGATGGATTCGAAGGTCGCTTCGAGATCACCCGCAACTGGTGATCGCCTGGCGCGGTTAGAAACGGAAACCCCGGAGCGAAAGCTCCGGGGTTTTTTCGCGCGTGAGACAGCGCTGAGATGCCATTTTCCCGTTGGTCGCGAGAATCGGGCTGGTCGCCCGAGTCGCTTAGTCTAATTTGAGGGGATCGGCGGTTGCTACCTCCGCCTTGTGGGGGAGGGGTGGCGGGATAGCCGGACACGTCGAGATTTCAATTGGATGCAGCGGCGCCCCCTCCCCTAAAGGGGATCCGCTGCGTACTCTCAAGTTGACTGACGCGACCGACCAGCAGGGGCGGCTGGCAGGCGATCCGCAAGCCGCGTTTCGTCGACGACGCGCGATGGGCGGAGAAACGCCTTCGCGCATCAGCCCGTTTCGCCCCGCGCCCGAGCCCCCAGGCGCGCCAAATAGGCGCGAGCGCGGTCGCGCAGATCCCTTAGATAGGCGAGCGCCGATTCGCGATAGGGCGCAACGAGCCGACGCGCGAATTCATGGAGCGTCTGGAACTTCTCATAAGCTAGTACGAACCAGGGCAACGTCATCAGCTTTTCGTGCGTCAGATCGAAGATCACCGCGAGCAGACTCAGCCCGACCACCTTGATGAGGATGTAGCCGACCGCGCCGGTGAGGAAATGCCCCGTCGCCAGCAGAAAAATGCAGAACAGGCTGCCAAACTCGTTGAAGAGGAGGGGGACGCCGAACATCACCAGCGCCACTATCGCCGGCAAGCGGTTCACTTGGCGGCGGACCGCGGCCTTGAACGCGTTCCACGGAATCCGCTGCGCGAGCCAACCGACCGCGGCGACGACGCTGCCCCAGATCCAGGTTTCGAACAGAAAAACGAGCGCAAACGCCAATACGAGCAGGCGCGATGGCCTCGCCACTTGCGTCACGCGTCAAGGCCTCCGACCGGTCGAGCCGCACGGTGGCGCCGATTCGTGGCGACATCAAGCCGTGCGGCGCTGCAGGCGTGGCCTCGACCGCGCTTCTGCCTCTGCGACGCGAACACGGCGACTCGTTGGTGCGACGGGACCGGGCGCCGCTCCAATGAAACGGTTGGCGCCGCTCCGCGGCCCTGTCCGTCATGGCCGGGCTCGTCCCTTGGGCTCGTCCCGGCCATCCACGTCGGCCCGCCGCACCGGCGTTCCCGGCGCTGTTGGGGTCTGAGCGGCAAGCCTTGGGGGCTCGGCCAAGCCGGATCACGTGGATCGCCGTGATGAACTCGGCCATGGCTGAAAATGGCATTGAAAATGACCTTATCAGGTTGATTCTCGTTAGCCCAGCGAAGCAATCCCATGTCTTTGCGAAGTGGTCAGCGACGTTTTCGCAACACCGGCAATGCAATCAGCGTGAACGCGGCGAATTTTGCTCGTGCGCCGCATTGCGGCCATCAACGCTCTGTTAACCACCCGTCGCGATCGGGGCCGATCGCGCGGATCGCGGCAAGCATCCATCAAGGTTGATGGAACCTTTCTTAACCGGCCGCGGCCTAAATCTGCCTCGCGGGGCGCATCGTCGAGGAGTATCGTTGAAAATGACCGGACCGAGAACCCTACGGGCCTTTCCCATCGTCGCCATGGTCGCGATCGGGCTCGCACTCGGCGCTTGCGCCCACAACACCGCCGAAGACCTCAGCGGAGCATATGGGGCGGGGGCGGAGGCGGGGGCGGCCGGGCCGGGCAGCGTGCGGGAATTCGCGAGCACGGTCGGCGACCGCGTCTTCTTCGAGACCGATTCGACCGAATTGACCTCGACCGGGCAGGCCACGCTCGACAAGCAGGCGGCGTGGCTCAATCGATATCCGCGCTATACCTTCACCATCGAAGGGCACGCCGACGAGCGGGGCACGCGCGAATACAATTTCGCGCTCGGCGCACGGCGCGCCGAGACGACCAAGAATTACCTGATCGCCAGGGGCGTCTCGGCCTCGCGCATCAAGACGATCAGTTTCGGCAAGGAGCGCCCGGTCGCGGTTTGCAACGACATTTCCTGCTGGTCGCAGAATCGTCGCGCGGTCACGGTGCTCGCGGGCGCGGCGGGAAGCTGAACGTCGCGCACAGGCCCCTAACTCGCCTCATTTTTGGCCTTCCGGCTTCCCTATGATATTTCCGCTTCGCGTTCGCGAGTCGGACGCTCTGGGGCCTGCGAAATGGGTTTTGCATCGATGAGATTGATCGGTTCGCGCCGCGTCGGCGCTACGCTTTTCATACTCTGGCTGAGCGGCGTTGGCGGCGCGGTCGCTCAATCCAACCTTCCGCCGGGCTCCATTCCCCTCGACTCCGTCGACTCGGGCGACCCTGCGGCGCTGGTCGTGCGCATCGATCGTCTCGAGGACGAACTACGCCGCGCCAACGGCCAGATCGAGGAACTGCAGAATCAGAATCTCCGACTCCAGGAGCAGTTCAAGCGCTTTCGCGAGGACGTCGAGTTTCGCCTGAGCGGCGCCAAGCCCTCGGGCGGCGCCGCGGCGCCGCCGCCGGTCGCGCTTTCGGAGCCGGCTCCGGTCGTCAAACCGCGCAAGGGCGACGCCTTCGATCCCGCGCTCGAACCAAACGCCCCGGGCGCCCCCAGGGTCATCGGCTCGACGGCCCCGAGCGCGCCGCTCGGCGCGCCGCTCGAAATCGAGCGGCCGTCCCCGCTCGGCGCCGCGCCGAAGCCGGCCGATCCGCCTCCGACGATCGTCACCAGCGGCCTCGACTTCGCGGACCGGCCCAAGGAGCAGTTCAACGCGGC
>DASXYQ010000010.1:0-5105 GCA_036502445.1 Roseiarcus sp.
GCGCCTACAGCCGCCTCTGCGCTCCATCAGCTATTCCCGCCCTCCCGGCGCGGCTTGCGGAAGGCTGGCGACGATTGCGTCGAGCGCGATCTCGAACATTTCGCGCTCGCGGGTTTCGAGTTCGGCGGCCGCGATTTTTTCTTGCGTGAGGCCGTCGACCGTGCCGAGGCAGAGGCTCGCGACGCGCGCCCCGAGGACGCGGCCGGCCGTCAAGAGGGTCGCGGTTTCCATGTCGGTCGCGATCAGGCCGAGCCGACGAATTTCCTCGCGCATGCCGTCGATCATCTGCGCCTGCCCGGCGGATAGCGCGAACATCTCGGTATAGAAGCCGTCGTAGGTGCCGAACACGCCTGCGCGCCAGCGCGCGCCGCGCCGGGAAAGCTCGCCGCGCAGCGCCGCGCCGAGATCGAAATCCGCGATCGCGGGATAGCCGATCGGCGCATAGGTGCGGGACGTTCCCTCGCCGCGAACGGCGCCGTCCGCGAGCACGAAGTCGCCGAGCGTTGCGGGCGGCATCACCATCGCCGTGCCGATGCGCAGGAAATGGCGAACGCCGAGATCGAACAGTTCATGCAGCACGATCGCCGCGATCGGGCCGCCCATGCCGAACGCGGAGAGGGTGACGCGCCGGCCCGCGCGCCGGCCCGTGACGGTCCGCAGGCCGCGATTTTCCTCAACAAATCGAGGCGTTTCCAGATGTTCGGCGATCCGGTCGATGCGCGCGCGGTCGCCGACCAGAATCGCCGCCTCGCCGATTTCGTCATCGGTGCAACCTATGTACCAAGCGCGTCGGCTCATCTCGATCGATCATCCTCTCCCGTGGGGCCGCCGACAAGCCCGCCATGCGCCGTCGGCCCACGATCCCCCCTCCTAGCTTTTGCCAAGCCTTTCCAAATCTAGCGTGTTTTGCTCCAAGCTTTTCCAAACATTTCTTTGGCGGTTTTATTAGATTTCAATGGGTTACAAGGCCTCCAACTCCGTTTTGATCTCTTCCAAATTTTTGATCTCCCGAGCCGACCGAAAGCGCCCCGCAGCCGCGCCCAATGCGCTCGGGATCGGCGGCGGATTGAATGAAAGGTAACACCGATTTCGTTTTTCCGAAAGAGAAATCGACGCGAGACCCTGTCCGCGAAGCTTGGCGTTGTCATTCGTCGGTCGAGTGGCGCGCTCGTCATCGACGCTCAAGAGGGCGCGGCCCGGGCAGATTGCGTCGACGCACCAACATAAAGCCGGCGATCGCGCGGGCGATCGCCGCTCCGTTCGCGCTCACCGTCCCTTCCAGCGATCGATCGCAAAAGTTTCATTGGCTATTCCCGGGCGCGCCATTCAAATCCGTCCGCCGTCTACCGAATCGGCGTCCGGAGCTCGCTGCGCGGACCGAATTTTCCCTTTTGCCGGAGCTCCGTATGTCCGCCCGCCTGACGACGCACGGCCTCGGCATCGCGCTCTATCTCATCGCGATCTTCTTTTTCGCGCTCAACGACGCCTTGGGCAAATGGCTGGTCGCGGATTACGGCGTGGGGCAGATGATGATGCTGCGGTCGGTCGGTTCGGCGTTCGTTCTCGGGCCGATGCTCTGGCGCATCGGCGCCAGCCTCGGGGACGCCAGCCATCTCGGGCTGCAGATCCTGCGCGTCGTTTGCATGGCGCTCGACACGTTCTGCTTCTACGACGCCACGCGAACGATGCCGCTCGCCGACGTCATGACTTTTTATATGGCGACGCCGCTGATCGTCACCGCATTGTCCGTCCCGTTGCTCGGTGAAAAGGTGGAGTCCTTTCGCTGGGTCGCGGTCGCGGTCGGCTTCGTCGGAGTCGTGATCGCGCTGCAGCCGTCACGCGCGATGTTATCGTCGGCTTCGCCGATCGCGTTTCTCGGCGCCACGATGTTCGCGCTGAGCCAGACGGTGACGCGGAAGCTGCGCGACGTGCATTGGCTGCATCTCGTCGTCTGGCAATTCGTCGGCGCCGGAGTGATCGGCGCGGCGACGCTGCCTTGGAGCTGGGTGACGCCGACCTGGCTCGATCTCAGCCTGCTGTTCCTGCTCGGCATCGTCGCAATGTTATGCTTCGTCTGCTTGACCCGCGCGCTGGCGATGACGCCGACCGCCGTGCTGGCGCCGTTCCAGTATACGATGCTGCTCTGGGCGACGATCATGGGATGGATCGTCTGGCGAGATGCGCCGAGCCTGCCGATCCTGATCGGCAGCGCGATCATCATCGGCAGCGGATTGTTCGTGGTCTACCGCGACCGCGAACCGAGCGTCGCCGTTCCCGAATAGGGTGCAGGATGTCACACCGAGCGCCAAGCGCGCCGCGCGGACGCGCGGTCGTCTCGAGACGCGCACCCCGAGGCCTCGCAGTTGATGAAGCGTCCCAAGCGTGGCCTCGGTTTCCTCCGGTGACGCCGATTCGGTCATCTCGAGCTTCAGCTGCCGTTTCCAGCCAATTCGCGGGCGACGAGCAGTTGTCGCGCCGCCCGGGCGCCGGCGGCGACCGCCGTCGCCAGCGCTGCGTTGCCTGATATCATCGACGCCAGGAATCCGCCGAGGAACGTGTCGCCGGCGCCTGTCGTATCTTCCGCTGCGACAGGGTCCACAGGGAACACGTCGGCGCGGCCGTCCCGCGTCAACGCGACGCCCTCCGCCCCGCGCGTTTCGAGGATCAGGCGGGGTTTTCGCGAAGGCCCCGCCCGAGTGGCGGCTGCCGCCACGAAAGCCGCTTCGCTGCGACTGGCCGCAACAATGTCGGCGCGCGCGAAAATGGCGGCGGCGAGATCGGCGGGAACCGCGCGTGGGTCGGCTTTGACCGACCATATCAGCTCGGCGTCCGGCCGCGTCGCCGCAAGCGCCTGCCGCGTCGCTTCCGCGGGGCCCACCGTGAGGCACACCCATCGCGCCCGTGCGACGAGCTCCAATTGATGCGCGTCGAGATCAGGCGATTCGGCGAGGGCGGGGTGATAGAAGCAATGGCATCCGCCGTCGGGCTGATAGGCGAGAACGCAGATCGGGGTCCGTCCTGGCCGCAACGCGACGCCGTGCGCGCCGACCCCGCGACTCGCGAGCGCTTCGCAATAGCGCCGCCCGTCGGCGTCGTCGGCCACCCAACTTATCGGCGTCGCATCGACGCCCGCGGCTACCATCGCGCTGGCGACGTAAGCCGGCGATCCCCCCAGGCGCGGCCAATCCTGCGGACGCGACAGGATCGTCGCGGTCGCATCGGCTACGGGCGTCCGGTCCAGCCGAACGACGTAGTCGAGGCTCGCATAGCCAGTGATCGCGACGGAGGTCACGCGAGCATGCCCAACGCGGCGTCGAGCGACACGACCTTGCCGATATAGCGGTCGATGTCTTCCAGCGAGGCGGCCGCCAGATGCGGCCGGTTGGAGTTGGTCGCCTCGAGGGGAACGACGACGTCAAAACCATTGGCGAACGCGTCCTGCGCGGTCGCCCGGACGCAGACGTTGGTCTTCACGCCGGCGACGATCACCCGCTCGATCTTCTGCTCGCGCAGGAACAGCGCGAGATCCGTGGCGAAGAAGGCGCTGTAGCGGCGCTTGCCGATGACGACCTCGCGAGCGCCCAAAGGCGCGAACCCATCGAAGAACTCCGCGTCGGGATCGCCGATGAAATGATGGCGCGGCAGCTTCCGCCACTCGTAGTCCTCGAAGCCGGGATAGTGCTGTTCGACCGCGTGAACGACAATATGGCGATTGGCGCGCGCCTGCGCCAACAAACGTCGCAGCGGTTCGACCACCGACGCGGCCTCGGGATAATAGTTTGGCATGCCCTCGAGGAAGAACGAGTTGGTGACGTCGACGAGAATCAACGCCGTTACTGGTTGGCTGGTTTGCGCGACGGATGGCGCCATCAGACGACCCCTCCCCGCGAGCGTCCGACATCGGCGAAGCCGAGGCCGACGAGCACGACTACGACGATGATGTAGGGCAATGTCTGCACGAGTTCGGCTGGCATTCCCCGGCCTTGCAACCGGATCTGCGCGGCGTCGAAGAAGCCGAACAGCGCGGCGCCCAGCGCGGTGCGCGCGGGAGAGCCGCGGCCAAAATAGAACGCCGCAAGCGCTATGAAACCGCGCCCTCCGGTGATTCCCTCGTTGAACAAGCCGACCACCCCGATCGAAAGATGCGCCCCGGCGAGACCTGCCATCGCGCCCGCGAAAACCGAAGAAGCGTCGCGAATGTTCAACGGCTTCAGGCCTACCGCCCGCACCGTCGCCTCCGCCGCGCCGGTCGCTCGCAGCCTGAGGCCGATCCGCGTGCGATGAAGAACGAAGGCGGTCATGGGAACCATCGCCCAGGCGAACCAGGTCAAACAGTCCTGGCTGGAGACGACGGCGCCGAGAACAGGGATATCTTTGACAACAGGAACGTCGTAGCGCGCCAACATGACTACGCCGGGCGGATTGAATGTGCCGGAGACGCCGTAGGCGCTCTTCAAGAGGAAGCGAACCAGTCCGGCGACGGCGACGTTGAACCCCAGCCCGACGATGATCTCGTTGGCGCAAAGGCGCGTCACGACGAGGGACATGGCGAGCCCGAGGATGGCCCCGGCCGCGAGCGCGGCCGCCAACGCTACTGCTACGCTGCCGGTCGCGGCCGAGACTTCGACCGCCGCGAGCGCGCCGGCGAGCATCATCGACTCCAGCCCGATGTTGACGAGGCCGCCGATGCGATTGACCATGCCGCCGATCGCGGTGAGCAAGATCGGCGTCGTCATCAGCATCGCCGCATGAAGGAAGAGGTCGATCATGCCGGCGCCGCCCCGCGCCTCCGGCCGGCGCCGAATCTGGCGACGGCGAAAATCATGACGGCGCCCTGGAGGATCTCGACGATCTCGATCGGCACGTCGCTGAACAACTGGATCGTGGCGCCCGCCGACGACAGCGCGCCGAACAGGACGGCCCCGACGGCGATGCCGATCGCGGAGTTGCGTCCGAGCACAGCGATCGCGATGCCGGTGAATCCATAGCCGGGCGAGAAGCCGGCGACGAAGCGATGAACGAGCCCCAGGACGTGAATGGCGCCCGCGAGGCCGCCGATCAGGCCGGAGGCGATCATCATGCTCAGAAGCGTGGCGGGCACGTCG
>DASXYQ010000011.1:0-2857 GCA_036502445.1 Roseiarcus sp.
AGCATGAGCGACTGTCCGCAACTTGTTCCCCTGGTCGATGCCATCCGGGCCCACCTCGGACGCAAGCCCAGGGAGATTTCGGCGGACGCGGGCTATTGCAGTGAGGACAATCTTTTCGCGCTCGCCACCCGGAAGATCCACGCTTATGTCGCTACCGGGCGAGCCAAGCATCCGGCCGAGACCACGCGCAAGGTCGGCGGCGAGATGACGCAGAAAATGCGGCGGAAGCTGAAGCGCGCCGGTTATCGCAGCCGGTACCGATTGCGAAAGCAGATCGTGGAGCCGGTGTTCGGGCAGATCAAGCAAGCACGAGTATTTCAACAATTCCTGCTGCGCGGCCTTGAGGCCGTGCAGGCAGAGTGGGCGCTGATCTGCACCGCCCACAACATCACAAAGCTCGCCAAGGCGATCTGAGGGCGCCCATCTCAAATCCTCACGCCGTCCAGACGCTATCTGGACGGGCTCCTAGGTGTTCCGGATCGCTTTGTTCCTTGTGCAGGAGAATAGGCCGAGCGCGCGATTGATGCGATCGTTGATTGCGTGAGGGAAACCCGCGCCGCGTCGCTTTTTGTCAGCTGGCGACACGATCCTCATTGCGACCACGAGGCGTCCTACCGGATCGCCCGTCAGGTTCAGCGTCTCGCAGGCGAAGTCCGACTGTTCGAGTATGTCGTCTGGGGCCATACCCTTCCCCCCGCCACGGAAGTTGATCTACGCGGGCTTCGCCGGACTTTATGAAGCCGATCCCCTAACGGGCGCGCCCGCCGCGCTGACGGAGATCGCCTGTTGGGCGCATGCACGGCGCAAGATCTACGACATCCATGTCGAAACGAAATCACCGGCGGCGGCGCAGGCGCTCGAAATGATCGCGCGGCTATTTGCGATCGAAGCCGGCATCAAGGGCAAACCGCCGGCCGAGCGCCTCGCCGCGCGTCGCGCAAAGGCGACGCCGATCCTCTCCGAGTTGCGCGCCTTCCTCGACGCGACGATGGAAAAGATCAGCGGCAAGAGCAGTCTCGCCGGCGCCTTCCGCTACGCAGCATCGCGCTGGACCGCGCTGACGCGCTACGTCGGCGATGGGCGCCTCGAAATGTCCAACAACGCCGCCGGGCGCGCAATGAGGCCTCTGGCCCTCGGAAGAAAAAACTATCTGTTCGCCGGCTCGGATGAAGGCGGCCGCCGCGCCGCTATCATGTACACGCTCATCGAGACCGCTCGCCTGAACGACATCGACCCCGAGGCTTGGCTTGGCGACATCATCAGCCGCATAGCCGATCACCCCAACACGAAGATCGACGAACTGCTCCCATGGAAATGGAGCGGAGCCGGTTCGCAGGCTATCGCCGCATAGCGGCCCGCGGCCGTCACATCACGCTTACAAAAGAGACCGGTTGCGCCAAGTTCCTCGGTACGCTTGTCTTATGACTTTTCGCGCCGAGAAGGCGAGAAGGAACCGCTGGGAGAGAGTGGCTGCCCTCTTGTCAGCGGCGAGGGTCGGATCGGGAGTACGCTGACCGTTTGACGGGTCGAGCTAGAGTTGGATCGCCCTCGTCTTTTCCTTTGGCCTGAAACCGATACCCGGGGGAGAGCCCCGAATGACAAGCAGAGGCGCGGAAAAGATGCAGAACGATACCATCGGCGTCGATGTGTCGAAAGACCATCTCGACGCCCACCGGCTGGCCGACGGCGCCGCCCGGCGTTTCGCCAACACGAAGGGGAGGTCACAAAGCGCTCATCAAATGGCTGGCGGAGACGCCCGCCAACCGTGTCGTGTTCGAACCGACCGGGCCTTATCATCGCGCCGTCGAGCGCGCGCTGGGCATCGCTGGCGTTCCGTTCGTCAAGGTCAATCCGCGTCAGGCGCGCCGCTTCGCCGAAGCGACCGGCAAGCTGGCGAAGACCGATCGCCTCGACGCGGCGATTCTGGCTCGTATGGGCGCCTTGCTGGAATTGCAGGCGCGCCCGGCTCCAAGCGAGATCCTGCTCGAACTGAAGGAGCTTTACGTCGCTCGCGAGGCCCTGGTGAAGGATCGAACCGCGGCCAAGAACCGCGGAAAGGTTCTGACCCTCTCGCTGTTGAAACGCCAGAACGCTCAGCGCCTCGAACAGATCGATCGGCAGATGGCCACTGTCGAAGCGGCGATCCTCCAGATCATCGAAGCCGACGCGAGCCTCGCTGATCGCTTCGCCATCCTAACCAGCATTCCCGGAATATCCACCATCACCGCCTTTGCCTTGCTGATCGCAATGCCCGAGCTCGGCGCCCTCGAAGCCGGCCAGGCCGCCAACCTCGCAGGCCTCGCGCCGATCGCCCGACAGTCAGGGCGCTGGGCCGGTCGCTCATTCATTCGCGGCGGGCGCGCCGACGTCCGTCAAGCGCTCTACATGCCCGCCCTCGTCGCCGCACGCTTCAACCCGGACATGAAGGCCAAATACGCTCACCTCATCGAAACCGGAAAGCCGGCAAAGGTCGCCTTGACCGCAATCATGCGAAAGCTCGTCGTCCTCGCAAACGCCCTCCTGAAGGCCAATCGCCCTTGGACGCCAAAAATCGCTTGATCAATACGGATACTCTAGCCCCCTACAGGATCTTGTGCGCACCTTGATTGAGCCGCCCCCTGGATCGGCGCTATGTATTTCCGCAAGAAGACCTCCGGCGGCCGCGCCGATCTCCAGATCGTCGAAAGTCCGCGCGATGGCGATTCGGTGCGTCAGCAGGTGATCGCCACCCTCGGCCGCCTCGACGATTTCAAACAGAGTGGACAGTTGGCGCGGTTGTTACGGTCGGGCCGCCCGGTTCGCCGACAATGCGATCCTCGTCGAGGCCGTCGCGTCGGGCGACGTGACGACGAGCGCG
>DASXYQ010000012.1:0-1748 GCA_036502445.1 Roseiarcus sp.
CCATCCACTCTAGTTCTTCTGCCCGATTTTCGACTCGGAGCCATTGAGAAGTCGGCCGATGTTGGCGCTGTGCTTGAACCAGATCAGCGCCGACAGCGCGGCGACGACGACCGCTGCCCCGCTCTCTCCGATCGCGGCCATGGCGATTGGAGAAGCTACCGTCGCCGACAGGGCCGCCGCCGAGGAGTAACGGGTGAGCGCCGCGACTGCGAGCCAAACGACGACGAAAACAATCGCCGCTGGCCACGCGAGGCCGATGAGCGCGCCGAGATAGGTCGCAACGCCCTTGCCGCCACGAAACTTCAGCCACACCGGGTACATGTGGCCAAGAATCGCGCCCGCCGCGGCAGCCAGCGCTGTCGGCGGCCCAAACGTCCACCAGGCCAAAACGATCGCCAGCGTCGCCTTCAAGGCGTCGAGTACGAGCGTCGCGGCGGCAAGGCCCTTGTGGCCGGTCCGCAGCACGTTTGTCGCGCCGATGTTCCCGGAGCCGATCGAACGTAAGTCCCCGGCCCCGAACAGCCTCGTCAGCACGAGCCCGAAAGGAACCGATCCCAGACAATAGCCGAGCGCCAGCGCCAACGCCCCACCGTAAGAAACCCCAACCATGCGCTTCCAGCCAACGCGGATTTAACTAAGCTCTTCACTGAGACTATTCGTATGCGATCCGCCCGGCAACCAGCGTCATCTTGACCCGGCCCTCGAGCCGAGCCGAGTCGAAGGGCGTATTGCGGCAACGGGAATGGAGCGTGGCCGGATCGAGCACATAGGGCTCGTCCGGATCGAACCGGATGACATCCGCGGGCGCGCCGACCGTCAGCCTGCCGACCGGCAGTCGAAGGATTTCGGCCGGCCGCAGGGTCATCGCGCGCAGGAGGCGGGGGAGCGCCACATGTCCCCCGGCGACGAGACGCAGGCTCGCGGAGAGCATCGTCTCGACCCCGATCGCGCCCGCTGACGCCTCGGCGAACGGCAGCCGCTTGGTGTCGACGTCCTGCGGATCGTGATCAGAGCAAATGACGTCGATAAGGCCAGAGCTCAAGGCTTCAACCAGCGCCAAGCGCTCATCCTCGGCACGCAATGGCGGGCTCAATTTGAGAAACGTGCGATAGTCAGCGACATCAAGCTCGTTCAGGGTGAGATGATTGATAGACACCCCACAGGTTGCGGGGAGACCCGCCTGGCGCGCCCGCGCCATCGCCTCGAGCGACAGACGGTTCGAGATCAGCGCGGCGTGATATCGGGCGCCGGTCAGCGCGACCAGACGCAAGTCGCGTTCGAGCACGATCGTCTCCGCTTCGCGAGGCACCCCAGGCAGGCCGAGCCAGCTCGCGCGCAGGCCTTCCGCCATGACCCCCTCGCGGCTCAGAGACCGGTCGTTGCACACCGGCGCCACGAGCGCGTCGAAGTCGCGGGCGTAGGTCATAGCGCGGCGCATGGTCAGCGCGTCCGCGACCGAGTGGAGGCCGTCGCAGAAGGCGATCGCGCCCGCTTCGGCAAGCAGGCCGATCTCGGCGATCTCATCGCCTTTGAGTCCCTTGGTCAGCGCGGCTGCGGGGTGAATGCCGATCTTGGCGCCATCGCGGGCGCGGCGCAGGATGAAGTCGACGACCGCCGGATCGTCGACTGGCGGATTGGTGTCCGGGCGCGTGACGAGCGTCGTCACGCCGCCGGCGGCGGCGGCGGCGCTGGCGCTGGCGAAGGTCTCGCGATGCTCCGCCCCAGGCTCGCCAACGAAGGCGCGCATG
>DASXYQ010000013.1:0-10098 GCA_036502445.1 Roseiarcus sp.
GACCGAGGCCTTTCTGGCGGCGCCGCGGCTGTTCCGGCCGCGGGCTCGGCGCGCGCCTGCTGTCGATGTTCGGCTTCGTCGTTCTCTCCCTCGCGACCGCGGCTGACGGCCGCGCGTATTTCGCGCAGCACTCGCCCACCAATTGTGCGCCGCACAAAAGTTGTTGCGCGAAGGCGGATTTCGAGGCATTAATACAAAACATATCTTGAATACATGACGTAACACAAAAGCATCGCGTGACTTGTGATGAGCAATTTCAATACCGAAAACGTCGTCAGCGTCCGCCATTGGACCGACCGCCTGTTCAGCTTCCGAACGACGAGAACCCCGTCGTTCCGCTTCCGCAGCGGCCAGTTCATCATGCTGGGCGTCGAGGCCGAGGGTCGGCCGCTCGTGCGCGCCTATTCGCTCGCCAGCGCGACTTACGAGGACGAGCTCGAGTTCTTCAGCATCAAGGTCCCCAACGGTCCGCTGACCTCGCGCCTCCAGCATCTCGCGGAGGGCGACAGCGTGCTCGTCGGCCGCAAGCCGACCGGAACCTTGCTGCTCGACAATTTGCGCGAAGGCCGGAACCTGTTCCTGCTCGGCACGGGCACCGGCCTCGCGCCCTACCTCAGCCTCGTCAAGGACCCCGAGACCTACGAGCGCTTCGAGCGCGTCGTCGTCGTGCACGGCTGCCGATGGCGACGCGAACTCGCCTACGGCGACTATCTCTCGAACGATCTGCCGAACGACGAATTCGTCGGCGAATATGCGCGCCGCCAGCTCGTCTATTATCCCACGGTGACCCGCGAGCCCTTCCGCAACCACGGCCGCATCTCGCTGCTGCTGACCTCGGGGAAACTGACCGACGATCTCGGCCTGCCCGCAATCGACCGCGCGACCGACCGCTTCATGCTCTGCGGCAGCCCCGCGATGCTGTCCGACCTGCGGACGATTCTGGAGGCGCGCGGGCTCGAGGAGGGCAATCAAGGCGCGCCCGGCGATTTCGTGATCGAGAAAGCGTTCGTCGAGAAGTGAACCGCTGTGGCGCGGCCGCTGACCGCGCGGGTTCCGTTGGCTCGCGCAGCGCGGGTTTTACCCAACACGACGCAAGCGATGAGGAGTTTATTTACCAGACTGGCCTCAGTATGCGTTTCGCCGATCCAGCAGGCGGATGTCACGAACCGAACGGGTGATCTCGAGCGCGCAGGGGGGACGCTGCATCGGAATCGGCGCCCGGGCGAATTTGTCGCTTGCGGCCCCCTCGAAATTGCACATAACTACGTGACAGGCTCGGAGTCGGACGGCCGGTCGCTACTCAATCGGAGGCGTGAGGTTCTTCATGCGAATTCGTCTGTGGTCCCTCGGCTTGTCCGCGTCGCTGGTTTCTCCGATCGCCGCCTTGGGCGCCGATCTGCCCGCCCCCCCTCCTCCGCCCCCGGTCTATGCGCCGCCTTCGAACTGGTCGGGGTTCTACAGCGGCGCCTTCGTCGGGGGGCTGGATGGCTCGTTCTCGACGAGCCAGGCCACCCGCGCCAGCGGCTCCGGCTTCGGCGTCAGCAGCGGCGTGCTCGCGGGCTATGCGTTCCAGAGCGGCAGCCTCGTTTATGGCGTCGAGGGCGATATCGCCTCGATGAGCCTCGATAAGAAATTCGGCGCGCAGCCGGGCCTCGTCGCCAACGAGATCGAGGCCGTCTACGAGTTGCACGCTCGCGCGCGCCTCGGCTGGGACATGGGGGTCTGGCTGCCCTTCATCGCGGGCGGCGCCGCGATCGACCACATCTATCAACACCAGACGTTCCCCAATGATTTCGCCGGCGCGGCTCATGACCGCGTCGGCTGGACGATCGGCGCCGGCGTCGACGCCAAAGTCTCCCTGCCGATCTTGGGCGCCACGATCCTTCGCGCCGAGTATCTCTTTGAAGGACTGCCGAATGCGACCTACGTTCTCGGTGGGCCCGCTGTGCGGACTTCGCTTGGCGTAAACGAAGTGCGGCTGGCTTTGATCACGCCGATCGGCGTCGGATGGCAGCCGTCGGCCGAAGTCGTCCCGGCCGACTGGGCCGGCAGCTTTTTCGGCGTCCTCGGCGGCGGCGCGACTCAGACGATCACGACCAAAGGCCTCGGGGTCAGCGACAATTTGAATGCGTCTGGCGGTTTCGGCGGGGTTTATAGCGGCCGCAACTATATGTTCGGCAATGCCATGCTCGGCTTCGACGGGGCGCTGACTCTGGGCGATGTCGAGGGGAATGGACCTCAGCCGGGCGCGCGCGCGACCCACTACAGGGACTATTTCGACGCCGACCTTCGCGGTCGCGCGGGATATGCGTTCGGACGCTTCCTGCCCTACGTCGCCGCGGGCGTCGCCTGGAGCGACAGCGAGCAGACGGATACGCCGAACGGCAATTTCCGCGGCGCGCTTTCCGACTTCTCGGGCATCGTCGGCGTAGGCCTCGAGTACATGGCGTCGGATCGCATCACGTTCCGCGCCGAATACGTCCACGCCGACACGTTCAGCAACGTGAATACGCATCTCGACAGCGAGTCATGCTGTTCGCAGTCGCGATCGAGCGACGGTTTCAGGCTCGGGCTGGCGTATTTCTTCCATTGAGATGGGGGTTTGGCCTCGATCCTACGTGTGGGCGCCGATCCAGTGCGAGAGGAGATCCTCGCTGATTTCGCCCGCTGCTAGAGCCAACATCATCGCGGTAGCCTCGGGTTCGGGAAACACCAACGCTTTCCCGGGCCACATTGGCCGCCGAGTACGAATCCGCGACGAAAGCTCGCTGAGTTCGCGGTATCGAATCGTCTTTTCGCCTGAGGCGGAGGCGCAGCTCGCCGGCCCATTTCGCCATGTCGCCCGGGAAGCGTCGCCTGATACCGCAGAGCGATTTGTCAGCGCGATCATCGACTATTGCGAAGCGTTCGATATGTTTCGCAACGTGGGACGGGTCGCGAGGATCTTCGCCCCGGATTACGCACGATCGGTTTCCGACGCACGGCGACGATCGCCTTCTCGATCTCAGAAGAGATCGTGACTATCGTCGGCGTATTCTATGGCGGCCAAGACTTCGAGATTGTCCTGAAAGACTCGGACTGACGCCCTCAATCCATCCGCATCGCGATCCCCGCCGCCGCCATGCGCTGCTTCGCCTGCCGGATCGTGAATTCGCCGAAATGGAAGATCGAGGCGGCGAGAACAGCGCTGGCGTGGCCGAGCCGCACGCCGTCGACCAGGTGGTCGAGGTTGCCGGCGCCGCCCGAGGCGATCACCGGGATCGTCACCGCATCGGCGACGGCGCGCGTGAGTTCGATGTCGAAGCCGATTTTCGATCCGTCGCGATCCATCGAGGTCAGGAGAATTTCGCCAGCCCCGAGTTCCGCGACTTCGCGCGCATAATCGACGGCGTCGATGCCGGTCGGACGGCGCCCGCCGTGGGTGAAGATTTCCCAGCGCGCGCGCTCGCCCGGCTTGCCGGCGCGTTTGGCGTCGATCGCGACGACGACGCATTGGCTGCCGAATTTCTCAGCCGCCACGCGCACGAATTGCCGGTCGGCGACCGCGGCCGAATTGATCGAGGTCTTGTCGGCGCCGGCGAGCAGCAGCTTTCTTATGTCCTCGGTCGTTCTGACGCCCCCGCCCACGGTCAGCGGCATGAAAGAGACTTCCGCTGTGCGGCGCACGACGTCGAACAGGATGCCGCGATCCTCGTGGCTCGCCGTGATGTCGAGAAAGCAGAGTTCGTCAGCGCCCGCCTCGTCGTAGGCGATAGCGCACTCCACGGGATCTCCGGCGTCGCGCAGATCGACGAAGTTGACGCCCTTGACGACGCGGCCGTCCTTCACGTCGAGGCAGGGAATGACGCGGGACTTAAGCATCCGCCCGCTCCGCGCCCCGGATCAGCGCCAGCGCTTCGTAGGGATCGAGGCGCCCATCGTAGAGAGCCCGCCCGGAAATGGCGCCGGCCAGTCGCGCGCAGTCGGGCTCGAGCAGCCGCCGCACATCGTCGATCGAGGCGAGCCCGCCCGAAGCGATCACGGGAATCGTCAGCGCCTCAGCGAGCGCGACGGTCTGGGCGATGTTCAGGCCCTGCAGCACGCCGTCGCGGGCGATGTCGGTATAGATGATCGCGGCGACGCCGGAATCCTCGAAGATGCGGCCGAGGTCCAGCGCCGACACTTCCGACTGCCGCGCCCAGCCCTCCACCGCGACCCGGCCATCCCGAGCGTCGATGCCGACCGCGACGCGGCCGGGAAACAGCCGCGAGGCCTCGCGCACGAAGTCCGGGTCTTTCAGGGCCGAGGTGCCGATGATGACGCGCGCGACCCCCCTTTCGAGCCAGCCGACCACGGTGCGCATGTCGCGCACGCCGCCGCCGAGCTGCACTTTCATCTTCACCGATGCCAGGATGCGTTCGACCGCCGCCGCGTTCATCGGCTGTCCGGCGAAGGCGCCGTCGAGATCGACGACGTGCAAATAGCCAAAACCCTGATTCTCGAACCGCTCGGCCTGCGCGGCCGGGTCGGTGTTGAAGACGGTCGCCTGCGCCATGTCGCCGCGCACGAGGCGGACGCATTCGCCGTTCTTCAGGTCGATCGCGGGAAAGAGGATCACGGGCGCCACTTCAGAAAATTGGCGATCAGCGCCAGACCGAGGGTCTGGCTCTTCTCGGGGTGAAATTGCGTTCCGATGAAGTTGTCGCGGGCGACGATCGCCGTGACCGGACCGCCGTAGCCGGCGGTCGCGACGATGTCGGAAGCCTCGCGTGGATAGAGCTGAAACGAGTGCACGAAATAGGCGTGCAGGCCGTTCTCGCCGGTCGGGATGCCCGCCAGCGCGGGATGCGGCCGAGCGACGTCGAGCGTGTTCCAGCCCATGTGCGGGATTTTGAGGCTCGCATCGTCGGGCCGGATCGGCGCGACATCGCCGGCAATCCAGTCGAGGCCGGCGACGATTTCATGCTCCAACCCCCGCGAGCCCATCAACTGCATGCCGACGCAGATGCCGAGGAACGGCCGGCCGCGCCGGCGCACCGCGTCCTCGAGCGCTCCGACCATGCCGGGAACGCCGTCGAGCCCGCGACGGCAATCGGCGAAAGCGCCGACGCCCGGCAGCACGATACGCTCTGCGCGGCCGACAACCTCGGGATCGGCGGTCACCCGCACCTCCCGCGCGAGCCCCGCCTCGCGGGCGGCGCGCTCGAAGGCCTTTTGGGCCGAGTGCAGATTGCCGGAGCCGTAATCGACGATGGCGACGCTCATCTAGCGACCCGCCCGCGGGAAGAGGCCGATGATTTCATTCGCGCTCGGAGGCGCCGGGCCGACCGACGCGGCGCCCCGCGCCGGTCGCGAGAGCGCGCGCGCGAGAAACTCGCGCTCGGCGCTTTCGCGATCGCCGGCCGCCACGATATCGGCGAGCGGAAGCCCACGCCGGGCCAGGGCCCGGCCCTGCCAGGCTCGGCCTTCGATCCCGATGAACAGAGCGGCGAGTTCGTAGAGGACGAACCCTGCCCCCGGCCGCAGCAGGCCGTACGTGATCGCCAAGCCCACGAGCGCGGCGCCGAGAATAAAGGCGCCGAGCGCGAACCACAGCCGCTTGGCGAGCAGCCAGAGCGGCCCGAACACGAAGCCCCAAGTCGCGAAACCAAGTCTCAGCACCCTCGCGCGATCGAACGCGAGAGCCGGGTCGCCGTCGAGCGCGGGAGAATGAACCGCGTAGATCGCCATGGATGAGCCTACCGTCAGAGCGCGCCCTTGGTCGAGGGAATTCGAGTGGCCTGCCGTGGATCGATAGCAAGCGCGGCGCCAAGCGCCCGCGCGACCCCCTTGAAGCACGATTCGGCGATGTGATGGCTGTTGCCGCCGTACAGCGTCTCGACGTGCAGGGTCAGGCCGGCATTGATGGCGAACGCCTGGAAAAACTCGCGCACCAGTTCGACGTCGAAGCTGCCGATCTTCGGCGTCGGGAAGGCCGCTTGAAACACCAGGAACGGGCGGCCCGAGACGTCGACCGCGACGCGGGTCAGCGCCTCGTCCATCGGCAGCAGGCAGTCGGCGAAGCGGGCGACGCCGCGCTTGTCGCCGAGCGCCTGGCGCAAGGCCTGGCCGAGCGCGATGCCGACGTCTTCGACCGTATGATGATCGTCGATGTGCAGGTCGCCCTCGGCGCGAATGTTCATGTCGACCAGCGAATGGCGCGCCAATTGATCCAGCATATGGTCGAAGAAACCGACGCCGGTCGTGATTTTCGCCAGGCCAGAGCCGTCGAGGTCGACTTCGACCTCGATCGAAGTCTCGTTGGTCTTGCGCGATACAGCGCCCTTGCGCATGGCCGGCCCTCGAATGCCCAAAGTTTGGGCGGACTGATAGCAAGCATAGCGCCAATTGGCCACCCGCGGCGCGAAATCGGCGAAATCGTGGGGGAACGCGGTTGCTCGACGCTACTCCCGGCGCCTAGGCGTTTCGCAGCCTATTGACTACACCGTAGTATCGGCTACATTCTGCAGGTGAGGCGTGAGGGCGCCTGGAGAACGGCGATGAGTGACGTGGCGGCGCGTACGGGAATGACGGATCGGACGGTCGAACGCATTCGCGACGTGCTGACGGGGAAGGCGCGGCGCTTCAACCCGCTGCTGTTCGTCGGTCCGGCGGTGATCGCCTCGATCGCCTATATGGATCCCGGCAATTTCGCGACCAACATCCAGGCAGGCGCGAAATACGGCTACGCGCTGCTGTGGGTCGTATTGATGGCCAACGTCGCCGCCATGCTGTTTCAGGCGCTGTCCGCCAAGCTGGGCATCGTCACCGGGCGCAATCTGGCCGAAATGTGCCGCGACCATTTTCCGCAGCCGGTGGTCTGGGCGCTCTGGATCATCAGCGAAGTGGCGGCGATGGCGACCGATCTCGCCGAATTCCTCGGCGGAGCGATCGGGCTCTCGCTTTTGCTGCATATTCCCTTGATGGCCGGCATGGGCATAACGGCCGTCGTGACCTACGGCATCTTGCTGTTCGACGGACGCGGGTTTCGCCCGATTGAAATCATCATCGGAGCCTTGGTCGCCGCCATCGCCCTCTGCTATCTCGCCGAAATGTTTATCGCGCCGATCAATTGGGTCGCGGCGGGATTCGGCTCGGTGGTTCCGGTGCTGCCGGACGTCGGCGCAGTGACGATCGCGGTCGGCATCGTCGGCGCGACGATCATGCCGCATGCGATCTACCTGCATTCCGGGCTGACGCAAAACCGCGCGACGGCTCGCAACGACCACGAAAGGCGCCAGTTGGTGCGTTTCTCGAACACAGAAGTCCTGATCGCCCTGGCGGTCGCGGGTCTCGTCAACATGGCGATGGTGGTGATGGCGGCGAGCGCCTTCCATGATGGCCATAGCGACGTCGCCGAAATTGAGACCGCGTATTCGACGCTGACGCCGCTGCTGGGCCCGGCCGCCGCGGCCGCGTTCCTGACGGCGCTGCTCGCGTCGGGCGTGTCGAGTTCGGCGGTCGGAACGATGGCCGGCCAGATGATCATGCAGGGGTTTGCCGGCTTCCGCATCCCTGTCGTCGTCCGCCGTCTGGTGACGATGATTCCCGCCTTCGTCGTCGTCTGGCTCGGCGTCAACTCCACCAACGCGTTGGTTATGAGTCAGGTCGTGCTGAGCATCGCCCTGCCCGCGCCGGTCATTGCGCTCCTGATATTCACCCGCCGCAAGGACATCATGGGCGATTTCGTCAACAGCCGGCTGACGAATGTCGCCGCGATCGTCGGCACCGTCCTGATCCTCGCGCTCAACATCATCCTGCTGGTTCAGGCTGCCGGCGTCGACATTCCGGGGCTGGCGAGCGGTTGAACGCGAGGGAGGGCAATCTTCGGGCGAACTCGACCGCTATCACGGCTTCGCGCCGCCGCAGCGCGCCTCGCCACCGCAGCTCAGGAATTCGACGCTCCGCGAGGCCGATGGGAAATTTTCCCCCTCGCAGACCCTTGAAATCGCCCGAAACCGGGAAAGAATCGCGTAAACGTCGCCGCCGCTGGAATAGCGGCGCCGCTACACCCGCACCGGCCTGTCAGGATAGGAAAGCTGCTCGCGCGCGCGCCAGTAATGGGTGACGTAGTTGAGGATCACCGAGCGGCGGACACCCTCGATTCTGCGTTTCTCGAAGCCATGCCAGGTGTCGTCGCCGGGTACGAAGACCATCGCCGAGCCGCGCTTGAACGGCGAAACGCCGAAATGACGTTCGGGGCTCTCGTAGATGTCGGTGCCGAGCGTCTCGTGGCCCGGTCCCTCCGAGAGGTAGATCAGGCAGGTGAATTTCTTCACGCCGAGATCGGTGTGCGGCTGCAGCCAGAAGCCATCGACGTCCTGCGCGTATTCGAGGCGCAGGAACGCATCGTCGATCGGCGCGTCGAAGGCGTCATGGATCAGCCCAGCGATTCGCGTCGACTGCAGCGCCTCGGCGACGCCGCGCATCACCGGAAAGCGCGTGACCCCCTCGATGTCGAAATAGCTGCGCTGGTCGTTGTGCAGTTCGCGTTTGCCCGAAACGCCGTTCAGCACCGGCGGCGCGAACGGCAGATGCGCGAGCTCCTCGGCGACATCGGCGGGGAACACGTTCTCCAGCAGACAATGCCGATAGGGCGCCTCGAAAGTCCGGCGCGAGGCGACGGCCGCGGCGAACGATTCGGCGACGCGCTCGGCGGCGGCGCTCAGGCTCTCGGACATGGCGTTTCCCCTATTGGTGGATTTCAGGCGATTCCGAGCGCGGCCAAATAGAGGTCGAGGACCTCCTCCTCCTCTCGCCGTTTGTCGCGATCCTGTTTCCGGATCGAGATGATCTTGCGCATGATCTTGACATCGAAGCCGTTGCCCTTGGCCTCGGCGTAGACGTCCTTGATGTCGTCGGAGAGCGCCTTCTTCTCTTCCTCGAGCCGCTCGATCCGTTCGATGAAGGCGCGCAAATGGCCGGCGTTGACTTCCTCGGAGCCGGTGACGACCGGGTCCTTCTTTGCGGCTTTGTCCATGAATCGTCTTCCCGGGCGGGGGGCTCCGGCCGCAGCCATGGCCGCGCGCGCGGCTGGCGTCAAGCCGGCGTCGTATGAGGCGCTGGGCCGCGCAGGCCCCCGACCACGCGGCTGCCCCAGTTTTGCGGCTCGCGCGCCTCGATAGGAACGATGAGCGGCCATGCGAGACGGGCGAGCCGGTCCGCCCAAGCCTCGGCGTCTTCCGGCGTCGCGATGAGGTCCTGCCGCACCTCGATCAGCGCATTGGACAGCCCGCGGCTGGTCGCGATCGCGTCGATCGTGTCGCCGGCGAGCCCGCCGTCATAGGGTTCATTGTCGCCGATCTCGGCGTCGGCGAGTTCCCCCTCGCGCGCCAGCGCTTCCAGCAGCCCATGCGGCAGGCGGGGATCTGCGTCCCATAACACGCCGACCTTCCACGGACGGGCTGCGCCGCGCCATTGCGGAGTAAAGGAGTGCACGGAGAGAATCGCCGGCGGCGCTCCGGTCGCAAGCATTTGATCGACCTTGGTCGCGACCGCGTCGCGATAAGGCGCCCAGAACAGGCGGCGCCGGCGTTCGACCTCGGCGGCGTCGATTCGAGCGTTGCCGGGAATGATCGCGCCGTCGGAAATGCGCATCACGAGCGTCGGGTCATCGGCGCCCCGATTCGGGTCGATCAGCAGGCGCGAAAAGGCCGACAGCACGGCTGGCGCGTTCAGCCGGGTCGCGAGACGCCGCGCCAGCCAAGCCGCGCCAATGTCGTAGGCGATATGGCGCTCGAGAGTTTCGCGCGGCAGGCCGAGCGCGCCATAGCCGGGCGGAAACGCGTTCGAGGCATGGTCGCAAATGACGAGGACGCCGGCGTCGAGCGAGCCCTCCACTTGTTCCACGGGTGTAAAGGCTTCTTGCGCCTTGGCGATTTCGAGTGCGAGGCGGGGCTCCATCGGCCCCCCTTGCCGGTGGGTTGCGGCAAGAATATGGACGGGTGCGCAGTGTCACCCGAGCCGTAATTGCGAGCGAAGCGAAGCAATCCAGCCGTCGGGCAAGCACGCGGCCCGATCGCTCGTGTGCGCCCCTTCGTGCAAGCCATGCGAACAAGCGCAAGCGGCGCTGCTGCATTG
>DASXYQ010000014.1:0-10855 GCA_036502445.1 Roseiarcus sp.
GTAGCGATGCGAGCGCGCGACGATTCCGGCCGCCTTGCGCGCGCTCGAAGAGCGTCCGTCCGCGCCGACGACAAGGCGCGCGCCGAAGCGGCGCCCGTCGGCGGCGCCGATTACGGCGTATTCGCCGGAGAAGTCGAAGGATTCGATCTTGGCCTCGACGCGCGCCAGATTCGGCGAGGCCCCGAGCGGCTTGGCGAGAATATCCGCCAGTCGCGCGTTCGCGATGTTCCAGCCGAACGCTTCGCGTTTGATTTCCCGTGCATGGAATTCGACCGGCCGCGCCGCGAACAGAGAACCCGTGTCGTCGACGATGCGCAGCGAGCGCAACGGCGAAGCCGAGTTCTCGACTTCGTCCCAGACGCCCAACTCCGCGAGGAAGTCGACCGATCGGCCCAGCAGCGCGACGGTGCGGCCCTGGGCGAGCCGATCGATCGCGCCAGACGAAATCACGGAAAAGCCCGACCGCGCGAAGCCGATCGCCGCCGCTGCGCCCGCCAGCCCGGCGCCGACGACGAAGACATCGCAATTTTCGACTGTTGCGGGCGGGAAGTCGGCCATTGCTCTAATTTGGCATGCGTGCTTTCTAGCTGTCCAGACGATGACCCGCCCTCGCGGCGCGCGAAGCGGGCGCGCGTTGCGAGTCGTCGCGAGCGGAGCGGGGAAGCAGGAGCGGATTTTCGGGGGAACGGCGCCGGTGGAGGCAACTGCCCGCCAGCCGGTGTTCGAGGGCGCGGGAGGGCGGGATGGAACTCGAGGAAAGACCGCCGCCCGCGCGCCGCGCGGCGGTGTTCTCCGTTCACCTCTTCACGGCGTCGGGCGGAGCGGTCGCGCTGCTCGCCCTCTATGCGGCGATCGAGCGCCATTTTCCCCTCTGTTTCGCCTGGCTCGGCGTCGCCCTGTTCATCGACGGGATCGACGGCACGCTGGCGCGCTATGCCCGCGTGTCCGAATCGGCCGGGACGATCGACGGCGCCGTCCTCGATCTCGTCGTCGATTTCCTGACGTATGTGCTCGTGCCCGTCGTCGCGCTCTGGCGCTCTGATCTGATGCCGGCCGCGGCGTCGTTTTGGCTGGGACTGCTCGTCATCTTCGCGTCCGCCCTTTATTTCGCAGACACGCGGATGAAGACCAGCGACTATTGGTTCCGCGGTTTTCCCGCGCTTTGGAACGTGGTCGCACTCTATCTGTTCGTGCTTCGGCCGCCCGCGACAGTGTGCGCGGGTCTCCTGATATTGGGTTCGGCGGCCATGTTCGCGCCGATCGTGTTCATTCATCCCATGCGAGTGCGGAAATGGCGGGGCGTCAATATCGCGGTTTGCCTTGTGTTTCTGGGGCTTTCGGCCGCGGCGATCTTGCAGGACCTGCACGTCGAGGAGTGGATCAAGGCCGGCTTCATCGCCATCGCCGTGTATTTTCTTGCGCTGCCGTTGCTGAGGCATTCGCCCTGGGCCGATCGCTGAAATCGCGCCTTGCTTGCCTCGCTCGAAACTTGCTATAGCGCGAGGCGCCAGAGCGAACTCCGCTTCGGTCGGCCTCGTGGCGGAGTGGCTACGCAGAGGACTGCAAATCCTTGCACCCCGGTTCGATTCCGGGCGAGGCCTCCAATTCATCTCGACATTTTCGTCCGAGGGCGCCCTCCTCGGGCCGATCGCGAAACGGGGAAGCGCGAATGACGACGAATTGGTTGGAGCAACGGCTGCGCATGGTCAACGGCCAGTTGCGGACCTCCGACGTCACCGACATTGCGGTCCTGGCGGCCTTTCTCGAGGTTCCGCGCGAACGCTTCGTCGCGCCCGCGCTGAAGAACCTCGCGTACGTCGATCAGGACTTACCCGCCGCGGGGGCCACCGACGGCCGGCGGCTGTTGGCGCCACGGACGCTCGCCCTGCTGTTGCAGGCCGCGGCGCCCGGACCTGGCGACCGCGCGCTCGACGTGGGCGGAGGCTCCGGCTACAGCGCCGCGCTTCTCGATCATATCGGCGCTTCCGTGGTCTCGGTCGAATCCGATGCGGGCGCGGCGAAGTTCGCCCGCGAGGCGTTGGCGGGGCGCGCCGGCATCCAGATCGTCGAGGGCGACCCCGCGGTGGGCGCGCGCGCCGAGGAGCCGTTCGACGTCATACTCGTCAACGGCGCTTTCGAGACGACGCCGAGCGCATTGCTGGACCAGCTCGCCGTTGGCGGCCGCCTGGTCGGCGTCGATGCGCGCACGGGTTCGCCGCGCGGCGTGATCGTCGACAAAGCGGCGGCCGGGTTCAGCGAGCGCTCGCTGTTCGACGCCAAGGCCGATGTCCTGGAGGCTTTTCGGCGGGCGCCGGGCTTCGTGTTTTGAATTCGCCGACCGGTTGTCCACGATTCACGCCCGCGCGATATCGCTGTAATTTCAATGACCGTGTGTCGCAAGTTTGCGACGCTGCACAGAAATCTCGCCGTCGTCGCGGCGCAACGTTGGCGGAACGGTGGCGCGCCCCGCGTGGTTCGGTATAAGGATTAATTCTGCTTTAATAAGCGAATTAACGGAAATTCATCGTGAGGCGGCGATGTCCAATCGAGTAAACGGGGGCGCTCTCAGAACTGCCTCGCGAAGCGGCCATGCGCGCATCGGCGTCGGAATCGTCGCGATGTCTTGGCTGTGGCTTTCGACGGAGGCCCGGGCGGAGACGATCGGCGGCGCCCTCACCAAGGCTTATCTCAACAATCCCAACATCAATCAAGAGCGCGCGGCGGTAAGGGTCACGGACGAGAATATTCCCAAGAATTACGCCGGCTATCTTCCGCAAGTGAGCGCCTCGGCGAGCGGAGGCGTTGAAAACGCGCAGATTGCCGGGGCGGGCGCACAAAACGGCGACATCCTCAGCCACCCGCGTACTCTCGGCGCTCAGTTCAGTCAGCAGGTGTGGAACGGCAATCGGACGTTCAATTCGATTCGCCAGGCCGAGTCCCAGGTTTTTGGCCAGCGCGAGGTGCTTCGGAACACCGAGCAGACCGTGCTGCTGGCCGCTCTGTCCGATTACATGAATGTGTTGCGGGACACCGCGATTCTGGAGCTCGATCGCGCCAACGTCGACGTGTTGCAGGAGCAGCTCAGACAGACGCGCGATCGTTTCAACGTCGGCGAAGTCACCCGCACCGACGTGGCGCAGGCGGAGGCGAGTCTTTCGGGCGCGCAGGCGACAGCGTTGACCGCGCAGTCCACCTTACAGACCGACATCGCAAACTATCGGCAGGACATCGGCGACGAGCCCAAGAGTCTCGCCCCGGTATCGCCGTTGACCAGGCCGATCCCCAAGACCCTCACGGAAGCGGTGGCCATCTCACAGGCCGAACATCCCGCGATCGTCGCCTCGCTGCACGGCGTCGACGCCGCTGAACTCAACGTGAAGATCAGCGAGGGCGCGCTCTATCCGACGGCTACCGTGACCGGCTCGATCACCAAAGAATACGACCCCTTCGGGTTTACCACCGGGACCCAAGTGCTGGCGAGTTCTTTGATAGGAAGCGTCACGATCCCGATCTACCAGGGTGGCGCTGAATACGCGACCATCCGGCAGTCCAAGGAGTCCCTCGGCCAGCAAGAGCTCCAGACCGATCAGCAACGCGACGTGGTGCGCGCGTTGGTGGTCGCGGCCTGGGGAAGCAATCAGAATTCGCTCGGAATTGTGCGCGCCTCGAAGGCGCAAGTGGATGCGGCGGAAGTCGCGCTCGCCGGCGTGCGGGAGGAGGCCAAGGTCGGCCAGCGGACGACGCTCGACGTGTTGAACGCGCAGCAGACCTTGCTCCAGGCGCGCGTCCAGCTGGTGAGCGCGCAACACGACCAGGTGGTGAATTCCTATGGCCTTTTTGCGGCTATCGGCCGCCTGTCGGTCACGCGCCTGGGCCTCTCCGTTCCGGCATATGATCCGAGGGTGCATTTCGATCAGGTCAAGCACAGGTGGATTGGCCTGCGAACCCCCGACGGCAAGTAGCCCACGAGTTAGGAAAGCGTGAATAAGGCGAGGCGCGCGACGATCGCTTCCGCCGTTCCGTTGCGCATGCGACTCAGCTAAGGCAATCCTGGACGAGGCGGCGACGGCGGGCGATTCGGTCGCGCCAACCGTACGGCGGCGCAACCACTCGGGCGACCATTGCGCACTCGCGGTCGAAGATACAATCGCGCGCCGCGAGGCGCGGAGGCCAAGGAAATGAGCGCACCCAATCCCACTGGCGGTGAACGCGAGTTCGATGCTCTGCGACGCGCGCAGCGCGCCCACGAACCCTCGATGGAGGAAATTCTCGCCTCGATTCGGGCGATCATAGCCGATGATCGCGTGGCCGAACCCGCCAAGCCCGCCGCCGCGTCGAAACCGGCCGCGAGTGCGGGTCCGCAGATCGTCTACTCGAACGATTCGGCCCCCTCTGTGCGCGCCGTCCCCGAACCCGAATCCGTCCCGGCGAAGACGCAAAGCGCGCCGGCGCCGACGACGCCGGTCTCAGAAGCGCCCGCGGTCTCGTTGCGTCGACCGCCGGTCGAAGCGCTGCCCTCTCGCAGGCCGGAGCCCGAGCCGCCGATCCCGGCGCCAGAAATCTCGCCGGATCAAGAGCCGACGAACGAGCCGCCGATGCTCTCGGACGAGGCCGATCGCGCGGTTTCGGAATCTTTTCACGTGCTGTCGACGAGCCTCGAGTTTCGAAGCAAGGAAATCGAGGCCATGACGCGGGAAATCTTGCGTTCGATGATCAAGACCTGGCTCGACGAGCACCTTCCTGGTCTCGTGGAGCGGCTCGTGCGCGCGGAAATTCAGCGTGTCGCGCGCGGGGTGCGCTGAGCCCATCAAATCATCGACGGGAACGGGGCAGCGCAAAGCGCGGAACGTTGACTTTCGCGCTCGCGCTGGCATTAAGCAATCCGCGGCTATTCCTCGCGCGGACTTGCGTTTCACTCGGGTTCAGGGCGGCGACGTCGCATCCTCGAGCCCCCGAGCGGCGGACGCGGCGCGTTCGACCCCGGGCCCTGTCAGGCGTCCCTCCATGATGGAAAAAACATTCGAAGCCGCGGCGGTCGAAGGCCGCATCGCCGCCCGATGGGAGCAAGAAGGCGCGTTTCGCGCCGGCCGCGCGGACCGTGCGGACGCAGCGCCGTTCTGCATAGTCATCCCGCCGCCGAACGTGACCGGCAATCTGCATATGGGCCATGCGCTCAACAATACGCTGCAGGACATTCTCTGCCGCTACTGGCGGATGAAGGGCAGGGACGTGCTCTGGCAGCCGGGCACCGATCATGCCGGCATCGCCACGCAGATGGTCGTGGAACGCCAGTTGATGGAACGTCAGGAGCCCGACCGGCGCGCGATGGGGCGCGAGAAGTTCGTCGAGCGGGTCTGGGCGTGGAAGGCGGAATCGGGCGGCGCGATCGTCGCCCAGCTGAAGCGCCTGGGCGCCTCCTGCGACTGGAGCCGCGAGCGATTCACGCTGGACGCCGGCCTCTCCAGGGCGGTCGCCAAGGTGTTCGTGCAGTTGCATCGCGAGGGGTTGATCTACAAGGCCAAGCGCCTGGTCAATTGGGACCCGACATTCCAGACCGCGATCTCGGACCTCGAAGTCGTGCAGGTCGAGTGCAAGGGAACATTCAAATGGTCGCGCGGCGACGGCGCGCCACTGGACGAGACGGCGCTGGGCAAGGCGCTGGCGAAGGACCCGAACGGGCACCTCTACTATTTCGACTATCCCGTCGTGGACGGGCGCGGCGAGGAGACCGGCGAAGTCCTGACCGTCGCCACCACGCGTCCGGAAACGATGCTCGGCGACAGCGCGGTCGCCGTTCACCCCGACGATCCGCGCTATCGACATCTCATCGGCCACAAGGTTCGCCTGCCGCTGGTGGGGCGCCTCATGGCCGTCGTCGCCGATGAATATTCCGATCCTGAAATGGGTACGGGCGCGGTGAAGATAACGCCGGCGCATGACTTTGACGATTTCGAGGTCGGGCGTCGCCACGAAGCGGAGGGCGCGCGTCAAATCAACATCTTGGATGCGGAAGCCAATATTTCATTGAAAGGCAATCTGGCTTTTTTCGAGGGTCTGGAGGCGGCCGATCACGAATTGGCGCGCCTGCTGGCCAGCGTCGACGGCTTCGATCGCTTCGAGGCGCGCAAACGCATCATAGTGCTGATGGCGCTGGAGGGGCGGCTGCAGAAGATCGAGCCGCACCAGCACATGGTTCCGCACGGCGATCGTTCGAACGCGGTCATCGAGCCCTGGCTGACTGATCAATGGTACGTCGACGCCAAGACCCTGGCCCAGCCCGCGCTCGCCGCGGTGCGCGAGAGCCGGACCCGCTTCGTCCCAAGAAATTGGGAAAAGACCTATTTCGAATGGCTAGAGAATATTCAACCCTGGACCATCTCGCGGCAGCTCTGGTGGGGGCATCAGATCCCGGTGTGGTATGCGCCCTGGGGCGAAATCTACGTCGAGGAAACCGAGGAGACAGCCTACGCCAGGGCCTTGGCCGACGGCGTCCGGCGCGGCGCCTTGTCAGCGAGGGAAGCCGAGAGGCTGAGCGCCGAGCCGACGCGGCTGGCGGCGACCTTCCCGCGCGATCCCGACGTGCTCGACACCTGGTTCTCGTCCGCGCTCTGGCCATTCTCGACGCTCGGCTGGCCTGAGGCGACCAAGGAGCTGGAGCGCTACTATCCGACCAGCGTGCTCGTCACCGGCTTCGACATCATCTTCTTCTGGGTGGCCCGGATGATGATGATGGGCCTTCACTTCCAACATGAAGTGCCGTTTCGCGACGTTTACATTCACGCGCTCGTCCGCGACGGGAAGGGCGCGAAGATGTCGAAGTCGAAGGGCAACGTCATGGACCCGCTCGACATCATCGATGGCGTCACGCTCGACGCCCTCATCGCCAAGCGCATCGAATCGATTGCGAACAAGGCCGAGGCCGCCAAGGTCGCCGCCGATACGCGACGAGAGTTTCCCAAAGGAATTCCGGCGCTCGGAACCGACGCGCTCCGTTTCTTCCTCGCGGCGATGGCGGCGCAAGGGCGCGACGTCAAGCTTTCGCTCTCGCGTATCGAGGGATATCGCAATTTCGCGACCAAGGTTTGGAACGCCTCGCGCTTCGCCGAAATGAACGGCTGCGTCCGCGTCGTCGGATTTGATCCCGACGCCGTCCGCGCGCCGCTCAATCGCTGGATTCTGGGCGAGGCATCCAAAGCGGTCGCGGAGACCAGCGAGGCGATCGAGGCGTTCCGTTTCAACGACGCCGCGAACTCCGTCTATCGGTTCGTCTGGAGCCTGTTCTGCGACTGGCATCTCGAGCTCGCCAAGCCGGTGCTGCAAGGGGGGGCGGAGGGGCCGGAAAGAGCCGAAACGCAGGCGACGATCGCCTACGTGCTCGACGTCGTCTATGCGCTGTTGCATCCGTTCATGCCGTTTGTGACCGAGGAGCTCTGGACGATCAAGGGCGAGGACGGCCCGCCGCGTGCGGGCGTGCTCGCGCTGGGTCCGTGGCCGCGGGCAGACTTTGCGATCGACAGAGCGGCGGAGGCGGAGATCGGCTGGATCATCGAATTGGTCTCCGAGATCCGCTCGGTGCGCTCCGAGGTCGGCGTGCCGGCCGGGGCGCAATTGACGCTGACTCTCGTGCAGGCGAGCTCTTCCGTCGCGCGGATCGTCGAGGCCTGGGGCGATACGATCAAGCGTCTGGCGCGCATCGTCCGACTCGAATTTGCGGAAACCCCGCCCGCCGGCTCGCTGCCGATCGTCGTGCGCGACGCCTTGGCCGCGCTGCCGCTGGGGGGCATTGTCGACATCGAGGCGGAAAAGTCGCGCCTCGACAAGGAAATCGCGCGCGAGCGGCAGGAAATCGCCAAAGTCGACGCCAAACTCGCCAACCCTGATTTTGTCGCTCGGGCCCCCGAGGAGATCATCGCGGAACACCACGAGCGGCGGGAAGCCTCGCTTTCCCGCATCGCCAAGATGGAAGCCGCGCGGTCGCGCTTGGATCAGATTTGATGCTTCGGCATCGGGGCGAAGCCTCGATTCGTGGCAATTGCGCAACAGCTTTCGACCAAGTCGATTTGCGCCGGATTCCAGCCCGGGTATGCCGCGATTGCGCCATAAACCCCGCGCTAATTTCAATCATTGTCGTGATGGAAGTCACGTCAGCAAATAAGAAAATCTTGCCGCGCGCGCCGTGGCGAGCGGTGGTTGGTCGGCGGAGTCGGAGCGGGGATGCGGGCGAGTTTGAAAGGATTTGGTTGGGTCGGCTCCGCGCAGCTGGCTTGCCAGTCGGGTCGCAAATCGCGCTCGGCTCTGATCGCGGCGGGCTTGTTCTTCGCGGGCACGACGGCTGTCCTCGCCCTCGACGGCTCCCCCGACTCGAAGCCGCCTTCGAAGATTTCACCCAAGACCTTCACCAGCGCGCACGAAGCGTTGCAGGTAGGGGTCAACGATCTCAGGGCGGGGGACGCAAAATCCTCGGTACAGGCCCTGACATATGCGGCCGAGGGCGGCGAGCCGCTCGCGCGCTGGAAACTGGGCAGCATGTACGCGAGCGGCGAATTCGTGCCGCGCAACGACGTGGTGGCTTACAAATATTTCGAGCAACTGGTCGACGGCTATGACGAGGACGCGCTCGACCATCGGGACATCGGCGCGATCTCCAATGCGTTCGTCGCGGTTGGCGTCTACAATCTGACCGGAATTCCCAATAGCGAAATCACTCCGGACCCCGAGCGCGCGCTCGAAATGTTCCAGTTCGCGGCGACCAATTTCGGCGATCCCGAGGCGCAATATCGTCTCGCCCGTATGTATCTCGACGCCGCCGGCGGTCTCGCCAAGGACAACATGCGCGCGGCGCGCTGGCTGCAATTGGCCGCTGACAAGGGGCACCGCGGCGCGCAGGCGATGCTCGGACATCTGCTGTTCACGGGCGATGGCGTGCCGATTCAACGGGGGCGCGGCTTGATGTGGCTCTGGATAGCCAAGAGCAGCGCGAAAGGTCCGAACGAGGGCTGGATCCACGATCTGCAAGTCAAGGATTACAACGCGGCCAGCGAAGATGATCGCCAAGTCAGCCTGACTTATCTGGGCATGCGCGGTAAGGACCTGCGCGAGCTGACGGGCGGCCCGCGACCTTCTGCCGCCACCGCTCCGCCGATGCGTCTATCGGGGGCAATCGCGCCGGTCGGCGCGATCGCGCCAGCGCCGCGGCCCGGGCAATAGAGGACCAGGGCCAGCAGAGATCAGTCGGGCGGCAGCCGTAGGGTGGCCATCGCGAGGCAGGCGATGCCTTCGCGCCTACCCGTGAATCCCAGACCTTCGGATGTCGTCGCCTTGACGGCCGTGCGGCCGATGGCGATGCCGGCGATCTTTGCGATGCGGGCGCGGATCGCTTCGCGATGTGGCCCGACTTTGGGCGCTTCGCAGATCAGGGTCACGTCGATATGCGCCACGATCCCGCCGCGCGCACGCACCCGGTCAGTCGCGTGAGCCAGAAAGATCGCGGAATCGGCGCCGCGCCAGCGCGAGTCGGAGGGCGGGAAATGCGCGCCGATGTCGCCCTCGCCGAGCGCTCCGTAGATCGCATCGGCGATCGCATGCAACGCCACGTCGGCGTCCGAATGGCCGGTGAGCTTCTTGTTGTGCGGGATCAGGACGCCGCCCAACCAGACGCCTTCGCCGGGCGCGAAGGCGTGGACGTCGAAACCCTGGCCGACCCGGACCTCGGTGGCATTCGCGGATAGCCGCGCCTCGGCCTCGCGCAAATCCTGCATCGTCGTCACTTTCATATTGTTGAAATCGCCGTCGAAGACGAAGACGGCATGTCCAGCCGCCTCGGCGACCGCCGCGTCGTCGGTCAGATCGGCGCGGGCGGCGTTGCGGTGCGCCTCGAGGATCAGATCGAAGCCGAAAGCCTGCGGCGTCTGAACCGCGCGAAGCGACGCACGCTCGGGCGAGCCGACGATGCGCCCCTCGCCGTCGATCTGTTTGACCGTGTCAGTCATTGGCGTCGCAGGCACGGCGGCGCCGTGGAGCCGCGCCGCCTCGACCGCCCTCGAGATCAATTCGCGGGAAGCGAAGGGCCGCGCGCCGTCGTGGATCAGCACGAGATCCGGCCTCGAGTCCGCCTGCGCCTCGAGGCCGTTGCGGACGCTGCGCTGCCGCGTCGCGCCGCCGAACACCGGCGCGGTCAACGGGCGGGCGGCGGTCGGGGGGAGGTGGGCGATCGCTGCGTCGTAGAGATCGCGATCGTCGGGATGAATGACGACCGTCGCCGCCAGGAATTCATGCGCGAGCGTCAGCGCCTCGATCGTGTGGCAGATGAGCGGCCGCCCCGCGCAAGACAGATACTGCTTCGGGATCGCCCCGCCGAGCCGCGCGCCCCGCCCCGCGGCGACGACGATGAGGGAAACGCTAGGCGACAAGGCGGGCTCCGGGGATGTCGAACGCTGCGCCGGTCGATCGGCCGCGCCGCCCCAGAGATAGAGGAGGGCGGCGCGCTAGCCAAGCGTCGGAAGTCCGTACGACAGGCGGCGGCCGGTCATCGAGACTACCATCTGACTTGACGATGGAGACGAGCCGACGTCGACCTACCACCGAGTTATAGAGCTCGGTGATATGGGCGCCCAGATTGGTCCCTCTCAACTCGCGCCCGATTTCATCGTGCGAGCGCTTGCCAATGCGAGCGCGGGCGCTTCAGACCGGGAAAGCGCCCGAACTAACTCTCGTGGAGCGAGTCACGCCCCGTACGCGCGCGCGACCAGACCGATCATTCCGACGAAAGCAGCCAGCGAAGCCAACTCAGCGATATCGAGCATCGCGTCGATCAATCGATCCTTCATGAACCCCTCCTGCTAAAGTGCCAAGGTGT
>DASXYQ010000015.1:0-3526 GCA_036502445.1 Roseiarcus sp.
TGTTTCTGATGGCCCGGAAACCATTTTTAACCGGACCTTCCGGTACTTAAAGGCAAATAAGACCGAAACGGTTCTAATACCCATTGTTAGAAAAATATTAGGATTGTACTTGTCCTCTACACGGCGATCGGCGTCGCCGCGCAGTTCGAGACGATGCTGCGGCAGATGGACGTCATTGGGGCTTGGGAAAGCGACGCCGATGGACGGGAGATCTGGTCGGGCCCGCCACCTGGGCGGGCGCGTCTCTGACGTAGGTTCAACGCGCCGCGACGCACTCAATCCGTCCATGACGCAGCGCTACGACCGGTCGACCGAGGGCGGCTGTCGGCGAGGTTGCGGCGGCTCGGAAGAGAGCGCGGACAGTGAAGTGAACAGCGCAGCAACTGATCGTCACAACGGATGTCGCAACGGCATCCATTTTAACGAAGGAAATCAATACTTGTATGGTCGGGGTAGCAGGATTCGAACCTGCGGCCTGAAGTACCCAAAACTTCCGCGCTACCGGGCTGCGCTATACCCCGACGGTTCGCGGCCGTGGCTAACATGGCCGCCGCCGGCGAACAAGGCGCTTCGTTCAAGGCCCAGCCAGCAACCGCGCACGGGCGGCGTCGAGGACCGCCGTCACGCGCTCGATGTCGAACACATCCCGGGCTTTCGCCCTGCCCTGTTGCTGCAATCGCGCGCGCAACGGCGCGTCGGTCGCGACGCGGCGCAACGCCGCGGCGAACGCGGGAATATCGCTCGCATCGACGATTTCCGCTACATCCGCGGCTACCTCGGCGAGCCCGCCGACGCGGGTCGCGATCAACGCGCAACCGCTGGCCAGGGCCTCGATCGCGGATCGGGCGAACGGTTCCTGCCAGAGCGAGGGCACGACCGCGATTTCCGCGCGCGCGAACAGCGCCATCGCCTCGGCGTGCGAGACCTGCCCCATCAGCTGGAGCCGCCCCGCCAGAGCCTCGCGCTCCGGCGTGACCGCGGCGCGGGGACCGCATAACAGGCCATCGGGGTCGTCGCCCGCGATCACGAGCCGCCATTCCGGGATATCGGGCGCCGCCAGCGCAAAAGCCTTGACCAATTCGGCGACGCCCTTGATCGCGATGACGCGGCCGACGAAGGCGAAGATCCGCTCCTTGGGCGCCGACGGCGGATTCGCGGCGATGCCGTTGTACACGACGATCGTCTTGCCCGAATCGTCGGCGACGCCCTCCAGGAAACGTCGCTGGATGAATTGACTGCAGCAATAGACAGCATCCAGATCGGAAACCAGCTTGCGGCGTTCCGCGGCCGAGCGCGAACCATCCATGGTCTGGGGGTCGTTTTGCAGGTGCAGCGTCAATTTGGTCCGAGGCAGCGCCGTGCGGAGAAGGCCGATCATGTACGGCCGGTTCTGGACTTCGAGGACCGCGAATCCTTCTTCCTTGGCCGCGCGAACGACCGCGCGCGCGTAGGCGGTGCGTCCGCGCAGCCACCATCGCCGCCATTCCGTAAGGCGTCGATAACGCACGTCGGAATATTCGCATTCCGCCGCGCCGAGGATCGTTATCGCGTCGCGGAAGCGGCTGTGGAGCGCGAAATCCCGGGAGGAGAGCGCGATCGCGCCGGATTTGCGAAGCCCGAAGGTTTCCCGGGCGGCCAGCACGACGCCTATTTTCCCCGGGGACGTTCCCGAGGGCGGGGTCACCATAGCGCCGTAGGCCAGATGTAGTCCTGGGACAGCGGGCGGCGTAACGTCACCTCCTCCACATAGCGGGCGACGAGGCGCTCGTTCAGGCGCGCGTGCGATTTGCGCCAACCCGCCTCGGCAATCTCGCGGCGCCTCCGATCATCGCGTTTCAACCGAAGCGTGGCGTCACACATCTCTTCCGGCGTGTCGACAAAGATCATTTCCTTGTCCTCATCAAACAGTTCCATGAGATGGTTCATTCGAAAAGAGAACGTCAGGAGGCCGCTGCCCATGAGGTGGGCTATGCGATCGGAATTGTACAGATACAGTTGGTCCGCCGGGGCGCGAGTCTCCGCCGTCTCCCCTCGATCCGAGTTGATATTGAGCGCCATGCGCGCGTCGGTGAGCGCATGAAAATATTCGGCTCCGAACACGGGCGGCCGGCCATCGAAGCCGCGATAGTCGATCGAAACCGACCCGGACTCGACGATCAGCCCCGGCGTGGTCCGGCGCCAATCGTCCGCCCGGTCGCCAGCCGCGTTCGCCGCGAAGAACACGTCGAACTTCTGGTCGGCGCGATCGAAACCGCGCGCAGTTTCGACCGAGTCGTCGATCGGATTGGGAATAAACGACGAGACGTTGGTCGCGCTCGCGAACTGCGCGAGCGCCGCCCCCGCCGTGGTCACGAAGCTCGCATCGACGACGCGCGCCCGGTCTTTCAGAAAATCGACATTCACCGACCGAAACAGCGGATCGACGCAAATCTGCGCGAGCGACGCGCCGGCGACGAGCCGCTTGGCTTCGGCGAGGCTCGCAGTCGAGATCAGGCTCGAATGCGTGATCACTATCAGGCCGGGCTGAAATTTCCGCACCACCTCCAGGAATCGCGCGTTGGCGACGCCACGCCCCGCGCGGGAGGAACGAAACAGGGTGCCGTTTCGCGCGACGTCGCGGTCGCTGAAGAAATGCACGAGGTGACCGTTGCGGGTGAAGCCGTTGGCGAGCTTGCGCTCGACGATATAGAAGCGCTCGCCGAAATATCGTTCTCCGGCGTTGCCGACGAGGAGGACGCGCATTTCGTGATGCCCGGGGTGAGTGCGGCGCGGTCATCGTCTTGGCGATCTCGGGCCGCTTTGGCAACCGGCCCGCTCAGCGGACCAACGCGCCGCAATCGCCTTGGGACGGGCTCGGAGCGCTATCGCAGCCGAGCGGCGGTACGACAGTTACGATGAAAGCATAGGTCTTGGCGACGTGGCGCCAGAACTCATGCGCGACCGCGATTTCGGTCTGGCTCGCCCGCGGGGTCAAATATTTCGCAGTGGAGGCGAGGCAAGCGGCATCGTCCTTCAGGCAGACCGTCGTCAGGCCGTACTCCGCGAGACGGGCTGGCGTGACCCAGAGGTTCCTGGAAAGATCAAAATCGAAGAAGCTGTGCGCGCGATCCGGGCTGTAGAAAACGACGGCGTCCTCATAGCCGTGGCCAGCCACGTAGCTGAGCGGCGTCCCGGTTTTCTCCCGCCACAGCTTCGTCGCCTCGACCGCGATTTCCTGGTGAGGCGCGATGGTGTCGGAATGGTCCCAGAGCCATAATCGTCCCAACATGACGAAGGGCGAAGCGGCGAGCACGACCAGCAGCAATCCCGCCGCAAGCCGGCCGGCGGCGCGGGACAATCGATCGAGCCCTCGCGAGCCCAGCGCTTCGATGATTGTCAAGGGTACCAAGCTGAAAGTGCCGATCGGCATTTCCGGCGTCAGTCTGGTGCGCAGCGCCAGGCCGGCGATCAGCGTCAGCGCGAGCGGCGCGAGCGCGAAAGTCGCGATCAAGGGAAAATTCGGGTCGGCCGCGCCGCGCCGTTCCGG
>DASXYQ010000016.1:0-2219 GCA_036502445.1 Roseiarcus sp.
CGAGCCGCCGAACGTGCTGTTTCCGGAGTCTTTCGCCGAACGCGCGACGACTCTGCGGACGCTCGGCGTCGAGGTGGAAATCCTCGACGAGAAGGCGATGACCAGGCTCGGCATGGGCGCGCTGCTGGGCGTCGGGCAGGGCTCGGCCCGCGAAAGTCGCCTCGTCGCCATGCGTTGGCGCGGCGCGAAGACCAAGAAGGCCAAACCGGTCGCCTTCGTGGGCAAGGGCGTATGTTTCGATTCCGGCGGGATTTCGATCAAGCCGGCGGCGGGCATGGAAGACATGAAGGGCGACATGGGCGGGGCGGCCTGCGTCGTCGGCCTGATGCATGCGCTGGCGCGCCGCAAGGCCAAGGTCAACGCCGTCGGCGTGATCGGCCTGGTCGAAAACATGCCTGACGGGAGCGCCTACCGTCCGGGCGACATTCTCACTTCCATGTCTGGCCAGACGATCGAGGTCATCAACACCGACGCGGAAGGACGCCTCGTGCTCGCCGACGCGCTCTGCTACGTCAAGCAGACCGACAACCCGCGCTTCATCGTCGATCTGGCGACCCTCACGGGCGCCATCATAGTCGCACTCGGTCATGAGAACGCGGGAATGTTCGCCAACGACGACGAACTCGCGACGAGGCTGACGAGTTCGGGGCTCGCAACCGGCGAAACTGTCTGGCGCATGCCGCTGGCTCCCGCCTACGACAAGTTGATCGACTCGAAAGTAGCCGACATGAAGAATACCGGGGGGCGCAACGGCGGCGCGATCACGGGGGCGCAATTTCTCAAGCGTTTCGTCGACGACACGCCCTGGGCGCATCTGGACGTGGCGGGCGTGGCGATGAGTGCGCCCGCCAACGAAATCAGCACGTCGTGGGGCTCCGGCTGGGGCGTGCGCCTGCTCGACCGTCTGGTCGCCGATTACTACGAGGATTGAGCGCCGCCTCGCGCGGGGGGAGACGGATCGATGCGATTGCTGCCTCTGGCGTTCGCCGTCATGGCGATGTTCGGCGCGGTTGCGCCGGCTTCGGCCGCATCGCCGTTGATGGGCTGCGATGCGTTCATGGCGAAGTTGCGCGCCGAAGCGCGCGACCTCCAGGTCGATTTCTCGCACGCGCTGATCGTTTCGCGTGCGAAGAGCGATTCCGAGGTTTTCGACATCTCGACGAAGGCCGAGGTCGATGGAACGCTGACTTGTCGCCACGACGGATTCGCCCGCTTCGAGACGCATGTCGCCCAGCCCGCCTCGGCGCGTGCATCGACCACGTTCGAACGCCTCAGCGCCGCGTCGTTACGGGCCGCGCTGGGTTGGGACGTGGGCAAGAGCCGCGCCCAGGCGCAAGCTATGGCGAGCGACGCGAAGGAGTTTCTGGCGGCCTCGCGCGATCGCGGCGACGTCTATATCGCCGGCAAGACCGAGGAGCACGCCCCTGGCGGCGTGAGCCTCGGCTTGATCTACACCGACGTCGACCGCGCGTTCGTGATCGTCGGACCGCAGGAGTAGTGCGCGCCGGTGCCTGAATTCCGTTTCTATCATCTCGAGCGCCGCCGGCTCGATTCCGCGCTGCCGGACATTCTGGAGGAGGCGCTCGCCGAGGGCGCCCGCGCCGTCGTGCAGGCGCCATCGAGCGAACAGGTCGAGGCGCTGAACGAGCGGCTCTGGTCCTATTCGGATGAGAGCTTCCTGCCTCATGGCGCCGCGCGCGACGGCGAGCCCGAAGCGCAGCCGGTCTATCTGACCGATGGCGAGGAAAACCCGAACGGCGCCACGTTGCGGGTGCTGCTCTCGGGCGTCGACGCGGCGCCCTTCGCGGGCAGGCCGGCGGGGCGCCTCTATGAACGCATCGTCCTCTTGTTCGACGGAACCGACGAGATGGCCAGAGCCGAGGCTCGACGGCAGTGGAGCCTCGTCAAGACCGCTGGCGACCCGCTGAGCTATTGGCGCGAGGGCGACGACGGGGGATGGGAGAAGGCGCGGTGAGGGCGCAGCCGTCCCGGCTCAGGGAGCGGCGCTCTCCGTCACCGCAAGTGGGCCTCGGGCGCGGGGAGGAGCGGACGTGGCGAAATAGGGGCTGGCCTCCTTGCAGATTTCCAAGCTTTTCCAAATCTAGGCTGTTTTCGTCCAAGCTTTTCCAAAGATTCCTTTGGCCATTTTGTGGGATTTCAAGAGGTTGCAAGCCTAAAAAACCAAAAGTGATGTCCTCCAAACTTTTTGCAGTTCCCGC
>DASXYQ010000017.1:0-5978 GCA_036502445.1 Roseiarcus sp.
AAGCCGCCGCTCGCGTCGCGGCGCACCGCAAGACCGCGGATCAGCGGCTTTGGATCTGGAGCGGCTGACTGTTCGTGAAAGGCCCCCGCGGCTTGTCGTAGGCCTCTGCGGTGGAGTCGAACGAAAATTTTCCGCCGCGCAACCCATTGAAATTGCACAAAACCGGAAAATACTCGCTCTACTGTCGCCGCCGCGTCAATTGTAAACGCGGCCGCTGACCGCGTTGGTTCGGCCTGGTCGACGCTCGGAGAATGAGGCGCTCTACGGCAGCCGCGCTCGGCGAGCGCGGCTACAATTTCTCCGCCCGACCGCCTCAGCTCGCCTCCCGGAACGTCTCGGCGGTCGCGAGATCGACGGACACGATCTGGCTGACCCCGCGCTCGGCCATCGTGACGCCGAACAGGCGATCCATGCGGGCCATCGTGATCGGGTTGTGCGTGATCGTCACGAAGCGGGTGTCGGAGCGGCGGCTCATCTCGTCGAGCAGATCGCAGAAGCGTTCGACGTTGTAATCGTCGAGCGGCGCATCGACTTCGTCGAGCACGCAGATCGGCGAGGGGTTGGTCAGGAACACCGCGAAGATCAGCGCCATCGCGGTCAGCGCCTGTTCGCCGCCGGAGAGCAAGGTCAGCGTCTGCGGCCTCTTGCCCGGCGGCCGGGCGAGGAGTTCCAGCCCCGCCTCCAGCGGATCGTCGGATTCGATCAGTTGCAGTTGCGCCGAGCCGCCCTCGAACAGGGTCGCGAACAACTCGCCGAAATGCTTGTTGACGACGTCGAAGGCGGCGAGCAGGCGCTCGCGGCCCTCCTGGTTCAGATTGTGGATCGCATGCCGGAGCCGCTTGATCGCTTCGGTCAGGTCCTCGCGCTCGGCGATCATCTTCTCCCGGCTCGCTTCGATCGCGGCGAGTTCCTCGTCGGCGCGCAGATTGACCGCCCCGAGCCGTTCCCGTTCCTGCTTCAGGCTGTCCAGCTTGCGCGCCACGGCCGCCGCGTCTGGCGTCGCCTCGCCGGCCGCGTGCCCCGCGAGAGCCGCGAGGCCGTGCACGTCGGTCTCGAGTTCATGGGTGATCGCGTGCGACAGTTGCTCGCGCCGCTGGCGTGCGCTCTCCAGCCGCTGCTCGGAGGCGGCGCGCGATTCTCGCGCCGCCGCCATCGCCTCGAGCGCTGCGCGCGCGGCGCGATCGGCTTCGAGCAGCGCGGTCTCCGCGAGCGCGCGTTCTTCGCTCGCGATTCTGCGCGCGGCGTCCGCCTCCGTCAGCTGCGAGAGCAGCGCGCGACGCTGCTGCAGGAACTGGGCCGGCGCATCCTCGAGAGTCTCCAGCTCATCCCGCGTGGCGGCGCGGCGCTCGGCGATTTCACCAATATGCGCATCCGCCTTCCCTCGCCGCTCGGCCCAGGAGCGCCGCTCCTCACTGATCGCGCGGCGTCGTGCGGCGCGCGCCTCGTGCTCGCGCGCCTGGTTTTGCTGCGCAGCGCGGGCCTCGGCGAATTCCCCCCGCGCGCCCGCGGCCTCCGCCCTCGCCCGCTCCAGCCGCAAGGCGAGTTCGTCGCTCGGCGAGAGCGTCTGTAGCGCGGCCTCGGCCGCGTGCTTGCGTTCGACAGCCTCGTCGCGCGAGCGCCGCGCCCGCGCGAGCGCCTCGTCCAGCGCCGACAGCCGCGTCAGCGTCTGCGCCCGACGCCGCTCGGCCGCGGCGAGCCGGTCGCGCGCGGCGTCGCTCGCGGCGCGCACCGCGCGAGCGTGTTGGCGCGCGGCGGCTTCCGCGTTGGCCGCCTCGCGCGCCGCGGCTTGCGCGCGCACCGCGTCGGCCTTGACGGCCTCGGCAGCCTCCCGCGCCGCCTCCGCCTCGCGCGAGAGATCGCCCAGGCGGTTTTTCTCGGCGAGGCGCCGCGCGGCGGGCGTCGGGGCTTCGGCCGCCGCGACGAATCCGTCCCAACGCCAGAGATCCCCTTCGCTCGACACCAGCCGCTGACCCGGCCTGAGCAGCGCGGCGAGCGCCTTGCCCTCGCTTCGTGCGACGATGCCGATCTGCGCCAGCCGACGCGCCAGCGCGGCCGGCGCTTCGACCCGGGCTGCGAGGCTCTCGGCCCCGTCCGGCAGCGCGGGATCGTCGGGCGCGGGCGCCAGGCCCGACCAATGCGCGGGCGCGTCGGCGTCGGTCGAAGCGTCGAGATCGTCGCCGAGCGCAGCGCCGAGCGCAGCCTCGAAGCCTCGCGCGACGGCGATCGAATCCACCACCGGCGGCCATCGCCCGCCGGAGGCGGAGCCAAGCAGGTTCGTCAGCGTCCGGACCTCGGTTTCCAAGCGCTGGGCTCGGCGTTCGGCCTCGTTCAGCAGCCCCCGCGCGGCCGCCTCGGCGTCGCGCGCCCGCGAATGCGCCGCCTCGGCGGCGAGCGCCTGCTCCTCGGCTTCGGCGAGATCCTCGCCCAGCGTTTCCAGCGCCGCTTCCGCTTCAAAAAACGCGGTCTCGTCGTCGCCGACGCCGGGCAGCGACGCGCGCTCCCGCTCGATCCCCGCGAGTTCGTTCTCGAATCGGGACCACCGGCGCGCTTCCTCCGACAGCGCCGCCCCGAGCGCGGCGCGGCGCGCGTTGAGATCTGAGGACGCCGCTTGCGACTCGCCGAGCGCCGACTCGGCGAGGCCGAGCCGTTGCTCGGCGTCGGCGCGCAGCGCTTCCGCCTCGGCCCTGGCGGCCTCGCCGCCGTCGGTCTGTTCGGCCAGCGCCTGATCCTCGGCCTCCAGCTTCGCCGCGACCTGAGCGGCGTCCGCGATCAGCGATTCCTCGCGCTCCAGATCCCTCGTGAGCTGGTCGACGCGACGCTGCAGTTCGCCGACCCGGGCCTGCGCGCGTTTCTCCTCGCCGTCGAGCGCGTCGCGCGCGAGGGTCAGGCGATGCAGCGCCGCGCCGGTGCGCGCCTCTGCGTCGCGCAGCGCCGGCAGCGCCGCGGCGGCGATCGCCTGCAGGCGCGCCGCCTCGGCTTGCGCGCGGGTGCGCTCCGCGACGTCGCGCACGTCCGCCTCGAGGCGCCGTTCGGCCGCGGCGAACGCGACCGCATGCTCGCGCCAGTCGATCAGTTTGACGAGCGCCTCGTGACGCCGGATTTCGGCGGCGAGGCCGCGGTAACGCGTCGATTGCTTGGCCTGACGCCGCAGACTCTCGGTCTGCGCTTCGATCTGCTCCAGCACGTCCTGGAGCCGCAAGAGATTGTCTTCCGCGCCCTTCAGCCGCAATTCGGCCTCGTGCCGCCGCGAGTGCAATCCCGAAACGCCCGCGGCTTCCTCGAGGATCAGTCGGCGCGCCTGCGGCTTCGCCGAAATGATCTCGCCGATCTGCCCCTGCCGCACCAACGCGGGCGAGCGGGCGCCGGTGGAGGCGTCGGCGAACAGCAACTGCACGTCGCGCGCGCGCGCCTCGCGCCCGTTGACGCGATAGGTCGAGCCGGATTCGCGCTCGATCCGGCGGGTGACCTCGATCGTCTCGGAATCGTTGAATGCGGCGGGAGCCAGGCGATCGGAATTGTCGAGAACGAGACCGACTTCCGCGATGTTGCGCGAAGGGCGTTTTCCCGACCCGGCGAAGATGACGTCGTCCATGCCGGAGCCGCGCATGTTCTTGTAGGAGCTCTCGCCCATCACCCAGCGCATGGCCTCGACGAGATTCGACTTGCCGCAGCCGTTGGGACCGACGACTCCGGTGAGGCCCGCCTCGATCTTGAACTCGGTGGGATCACAAAAGCTCTTGAATCCAGCCAGACGCAGCCGCTCGAATTTCATGGGCGCCGCTCTCTCCGCTCTGCTCCTCGATGCCGTCGCGCCGAAGATGCGCTCGGCGCGCGTCTACGTCGCTCCAACGCCGCCGACGCTCCCGCGTGTGCGACACGCCGCCACATCGCGCTAGTCCAATCGAGGGTGAATATCGAGAATCCTGTGCGAAACCATCTCATTTCGGTAAGGGATCGATAACGGGTTCGAAGTCGGAAAGCGCCAGGCCACGGACGCGGTCGCGGCGGCCGTCGGCTGCGAAGACGTCGCGGCGGGATAGCGCGACAACAATCGACCGGACCAGGAACGAGCGGGGGCCCTCGAAATTCACGGCTTCTCCTGGGGCGGCGAGGCGCGGCGTCGGGAATCGCTGATTCGCGGCCAAGATAGCCGCTCTCGGGCGAACCGCAAAACATCGAGACGTCCGGCGCCGCCGGGGCGACTGTCGTTTCCGTCGCACGGGGTCGCAGGAAACTCGAGAGGAACGCCGTCCGCGCGAAGAACCGCCCGAGTTCATCACGCTAGGCTCGATCAGAAAAATAGCGACAATATAGTTCAATAATCGCGGCACGATCAGGTTCAAAATGCCGGCGATCCACGAGACGATGGGTTGGGGATGGGCGACCGTGAGGGTAAATCGAGATCCGCTCCTAGGGTGATGGCCGCATGCTTGCCCCGCCCCAGTCGGTTCTTTAAAAATTTGGCGTCTCGGAACCCACCGCGGACTGTCGATTCTGCGACCGACATGGTCAGCCTCGACGGTCCGCCGCGCTCAGGGGCCTTGAAAACGCGGTCGATGTCGTTAGGTATTTCGCGGGGTCTTTCAAGTGGGCCTGCAATATTTCCTCTGGAAAGGAGGAAGCGATGGTGGTGATTTTTCTATTGGCTGCGATCGGGGGCTCCATTCCGCAAGCCGATATCAATAGAATTTGTGAGAGCGCGAAGGTCGATTCCCTCCCCGAGGATCGGGTGACCGCAATGCGAGGTTGCGTCGGCGACGAGACTTCGGCGCGAGATCAGCTTCGGCGTGAATGGGGTCGCTACTCGGCGACGGACAGGAGCAATTGCGCCTCGACGCCCGGAATGCAATTCAGCTATGTCGAATTACTGACGTGTCTCGAGATGCAACGCGGAGGCAATTTCGGTGGCGGATCGTCGGTGACAGCTCCGTCGTCGCCTCCCGCGACCCCGCTGGCCGCACCCGCGCCGAAGCCCTGAGTGGAAAGGAGGCCGCTAGCCCAATCTGGGCGCAGGGGCTTGTCGACGGCTCAACGGCCGTGTAGTCGTAAAGTGGGCGAGGCTGGGAACTCGGGGGTGAAAACACGGCCTTTGGACCGAACGAAAAACAATACGCGAACCGCGCGTAGGTACTTTCCGAACCTTCTCCGCCGCGCCCGTTCGAATCATAGATTTCGAATGAGGCCTCAATTTGTCGCGTTCCGAAAAATGCCGTGGCGGTTCGATGACGTGATTAAACGCCATTGCGGGACGCGTTCATGCGCCCCTGGAACCGGAGGCGGTATGCTGGACGACATAAAATGCCCGGAATATTTAAGGGGATACGACGCGACTGATCTCAGCCGGATCGCAGACGAACTGCGAAGCGAAACCATCAAGTCGGTCGCCGTTACGGGGTGCCGCGGGTCGGGGCTCGACGTCATCGAACTGCCGGTGGCGTTGCGTCACGTCTTCGATACGCCACGGGGCCGTTTGATTCGGGAAGTAGTAGACGTGCCGGGCCGCTACCCCCGTCGAGACGGCCAAAACGGCTCGAGCGTCGCTTCGCTGGCGCATCGCCAAGTGGCGCCGCGGCGCGTGAATGGACCCGATGAAACGACTGAATTTCGATTGCCGCCAGAGTTGGCGAGCGTCTCCTCGCTGCCTCGGCTGCCGACAGCCTTGGCGCGGCCCCTCGGTCAAGGATGAGCCATGCAGATCCCATTCTTCAAAGAAATGAAAATCGGCGCCTATCTGCTCAAGCAGCGGCTCGCCGGCCGCGAGCGCTATCCACTCGTTTTGATGTTGGAGCCCCTGTTTCGTTGCAATCTGGCATGCGTCGGCTGCGGCAAGATCGACTATCCCGACCCCATCCTGAATCAGCGGCTGTCCCTAAAAGAATGCCTCGACGCGGTGGATGAATGCGACGCACCGCTTGTGGCGCTTCCCGGCGGCGAGCCGCTGATCCACAAGGAGATCGGCGAGATCGTCCGCGGTCTCG
>DASXYQ010000018.1:0-5190 GCA_036502445.1 Roseiarcus sp.
GTGATGACCTTCTCCGCCGCCTCGGTCGCGCGCGCCTTGGCGTTTTCCGCCTCGGCCTGCGCGGCCGATTGTTCGAGGGATTTCTGATAGAGCGCGATCGCCTTCTCCATCAGCGCGGTCTCGACGATCCGCTCGCGATCGACTTCGAGCTTGCGAAGATCGCGCTCGCGAGCGATGCGCGCTTCGTCGATGCCGCGATCCGAGGCGATGCGCGCGCGCTCGACGTCCTCGCGGGAGGCGATCTCGGCTTCCTGCAGCGCCTGGACGCGCGCGATCTCCAATTGCTCGATCGCGCGCCGACGCTCCAGCCGAGCCGCCTCCATCACCTGCTCGCGCTCGACGTCGCTCTTTTCGACCTGTTGCCTGGCCGCGATCTCCGCCTGCCGCACCTGCCGGTCGGCGTTTATGCGCTCGGACTTCTTCGAGGACAGCGCGATCACGCGCTCCTCGTCGGCGATCTCGACCGCCTTCTTCTGATCGATGTTCAAGACTTCGCGCGTTCTCGAGGAGGCGATGCGGTCGGTCTCCAGCGCGAGCTCGACGCCGATGCGCTGGCGCTCGATCGCGTCGCGCCGCTCGAGCTCCGCCGCGTCGAGAACTTGCCCACGAGCGATCTCGAGGCGCCGCGTCTGCTGCTCGGCCTGGATGCGTTCGGCCGCGACGGCCTTCTCCTGGGCGATCCTGGCGGCTTCGATCGTCTCCCGGGCTTGAATGTCCGCGGTCTCGACGCTTCGATTGCGCGCGATCTCGCGGGCGCGAATTTCCTCGTCCGAGGCGATCCGCGCGGAAGCCACGAGATGACGCGAGGACACCTCGGCCGTGTCGAGGGTCTGGTTGCGCGCGATCTCGAGCTTGCGGGTTTCCTGCTCGGCCTGGATGCGTTCGGCCGCGACCGACTTCTCCTGCGCGATCCTCGCGGCCTCGACGGTTTGGCGCGCGCCGATTTCGGCCTTTTCGAGCGTCTCGTTGCGCGCGATCTCGAGCTTGCGGGTTTCGCCGTCGGCGGCGATCGATTCCGCCGCGGTCGTCTTCTCCTGCGCGATCCGCGCCGCGCGCGTCGCCAGCAACGCCAGGATTTCCGCTTCCTCGACGTGGCGCTTGCGCTCGATCTGCCGGGCGGTCGTCTCCTGCTCGCTGAGGATTCTTTCCAGCGTGATCTTCTTCTCCTGGGCGATGCGGGCGGCCTCGACCGCCTCGCGCGCGGCGATGTCGGCTTCCTCGATTGCCCGGTTGCGGGCGATTTCGAGGCTGCGGATGCGCTCCTCCTGCGTGATGCGGGTAGTCTCGGTCGCCTCGCGGGCGCTGATCCCGGCCTCCTCCAAGACCTGGTTGCGGACGATCTCGAGCCTTCGCGTCGTTTGCTCGGCGGCGATCCGATCGGCGGCGAGACGCTGTTCCCTCGCGATCTTGGCCGCCTCGACCGCCTGGCCTGCCGCGATTTCCGCCTCTTCGATTCCGCGCGTGCGGGCAATTTCGAGCGAGCGGGTGCGCTCTTCCCCGGCGATCCGCTCGGCGTTGATCGAATTCATCTGGACGATGCGCAGCTTTTCCGTCGCCTCGCGGGCCTCGATCTCGGCCTCGTCCACAGCGCGGCTGCGAGCGATCTCGCGGCGCCGCGTCTCTTCCTCGTTGACGATCCGCGACTCGGTGACGGCACGCTCCTGCTCGATACGCGCCTTCTCGATGTATTCGCGCGCCTGAATCTCGGCTTCCTCGATGGTGCGCGTGCGCTCGATCTCCTGCTGGCGCACCTCGCGCTCCGAGGCGATGCGCGCGGCGTCGACCGACCGCTGGTTGGCGATGCGCGCCTTGTCGATGTTCTCGCGCGCCGCAATCTCCACTTCTTCGACCGCACGGGTGCGCTCGATTTCCCTTTGGCGGACGTCGCGTTCGCTGGCGATGCGCGCCTCGCTGATCGCTTGCTCGTTGGCGATGCGGGCTTTTTCGATCGTTTCGCGCGCGGATATCTGGGCTTGCTCCGCTTCGGTCTCACGAAGCGCGCGCTCGCGCGCGACCGCGGTGCGCTGCATCGCGCGCCTGACTTCGATATCGCGCTGCTGGTCGAGCCGCGCCGCTTCGCTGTCGCGCTCGATTTCCAGCGCCTGCCGCTCCGCCTCGAGGTTGCGGGTGCGGATATTGATCATCGATTCCTGTTCGATGTGATTGCGCAATTTGCGCCGGGACTCGATCTCCTCCATCAGATTGGTCAAGCCCTCGGCGTCAAAGCGATTGGAGGGATTGAAGAATTCGAGATCGCTTTGGTCCAGGTCGGTGATCGCGACCGACTCGAGCTCGAGCCCGTTCTGGGCGAGCGCCTCGGCGGCGGCGGCCTTGACGCGGCTGACATATTCGCCGCGCTGCTCGTGCATCTGCTCCATTGTCATTTCGGAGGCGACCGACCGCAGCGACGAGACGAACTTACCGGAGAGCAGCGCATGCAGGCGCTCGGGTTCGAGCGTGCGCCGACCCAGCGTCGCCGCCGCGATCGAAACGGCTTCGCGCGCCGCCCGGACGCGGACATAAAAATCGGCCTCGATGTCGATGCGCATTCGGTCGCGCGTGATCAGCGCGTCGCCTTTCTCGCGCACGATCGCCATCGGCAGCACGTTCATGTTGACGGGCGTGAAATCGTGAATGAACGGCAGCACGAAAGCGCCGCCGTCGATGACGACGCGCTCGCCGAGGAAGCCGGTTCGCACGAACGCCACTTCCTTCGAAGAACGATGATAGAGCCAGTTCACGACGTAGACGAACACGACGACGACGATGATCGCGATGATCAGCCAGAGGATCAGCGAACCAATCAAGAGTCCCGACATATTCCCTACCTCCCCGACGGACCGCCCTTCGGAGCGGCCCGGAATTTACGAAACCGAGCGACGGCCGATCGCCTTGAAGCTCCTGACCTGCTCGGTCAGCGCGCGTTCGACTGGCAGGCGCTCCATCGACGACGCGCCGTAGAAACCGTGGCAAGTCCTCGTGTTTTTCAAGATAAAATCCGCGTCGGCGGGCTCCGCGATCGGCCCCCCATGCGCGAGGATCAGAATGTCGGGCCGCGCCCGCAACGCCGCACCCGCCCAGGCGTCGATCAGGGCAGGGCAGTCGCCGAGCTTCAGCGCGGTTTTCGCGCCGAGCGCGCCTCCGGTCGTCAGTCCGAGATGGCAGACGATGATGTCGGCGCCGACGCGCGCCATAGCCTCGGCTTCGGCCTCGTTGAAGACGTAAGGCGTCGTCAGCAGGTCCTTGGCCCGCGCCGCGGCGATCATATCGACCTCCAGGGCGTAGGACATGCCGGTCTCTTCCAGATTGGCGCGGAACGTGCCGTCGATCAGGCCTACGGTGGGGAAGTTCTGCACCCCGGAGAAGCCGAGCGCCTTTATCTGATCGAGGAAGACGTCCATCTGCCGAAACGGATCGGTGCCGTTGACGCCCGCGAGGACGGGCGTGCGCTGGACGACGGGCAAGACCTCCGCGGCCATCTCGACGACGATCGCGTTGGCGTCGCCATAGGCGAGCAGCCCCGCCATCGAACCGCGGCCCGCCATGCGATAGCGGCCGGAATTGTAGATCACGATGAGATCGCAGCCGCCCGCTTCCTCGCATTTCGCCGAAAGTCCCGTGCCGGCGCCGCCGCCGACGATCGGCTCGCTGCGCGCGGCCATCGCGCGGAATTTCTCCAACAAGGTCGAACGTTCGAAACGGGGCATCTTCACCTCGCGGCGCGTTTGCGGACACCCGCGCGACCGTTCAGCGCGCGAAACGCCGTCACGACCGCGGACGCAAACTCGGGATCGTTGATGTGGCGCTTGATGCGGATCAGCTGGCGGTTTGTGGTCTGGCGCACCGTCTGGTCCAGGGCGCGGAACAATGCGGCGTCCGCTTCGGGGTCGTGGAACGGCTGACCGGGCGCGTCGAGCGCCGACACGCCCCCCTCAGGCAGGAAGAAGCGCACCGGCCCATCCATGCGATTGAGCCGCTCGCCGATCCAGCGGCCCATCGCGTCGTTTTCCGCCGGCGTGGTGCGCATCAGCGTCACCTGCGGATTGTGGACCTGGAGGCGACGGCCCTTATAGGCGAGCGGCACGCTGTCCCGCGCCGCGAAATTGACCATGTCCAGCGCGCCGACCGAACCGACATAGGGTATGCGTTTTCTGATCGCCGCGCCGAAACGATCCTCTGTGGCCGGAAGGACCCCGCCCATCAAGAGATCGGCGATCTCGGTCGTCGTGATGTCGACGACGGCCGTGATCATGCCGGAATCGACCAGTTTTTCCATCGATTGACCCCCGACGCCAGTGGCGTGGAAGACGAGACATTCCCAGTCTTTCGCGAGCGCCGCCGATATCTGCTGCACGCAAGGCGTGGTGACGCCGAACATGGTCAGCCCGACGACCGGCAGATCCGCGCGCGGAACGCTGTCCGCGAGCCGCGCCTTGACCATGCCGATCAGCGCCTGCGCGCCATTGCCGAGCACCTGCCGCGAGATCGAATTGAGGCCTTGCACGTCGGTGACCGAATACATCATCGTAATGTCGGCGGGGCCGACATAGCGGCCGACGTCGCCGGAAGCGACCGACGAAATCAGCACCTTCGGCACGCCGATCGGCAGCGCGCGCATCCCCGGCGCGATGATCGAAGCGCCGCCCGAGCCGCCGGCGCCGATGATCCCTGCGATATCGCTCTGGCGTTTGACCCAGGCCTCGAACGCCTCGGCCATGGCGGTCACCGAGGCGCCGCGCTCGCCGCCAAACACGCCCGAGCCGCCGCGTCCATGATTGAGCGCGATTTCCTGCGCCGTGACATCCGTCGTCGCGGGCTTGCCGCTGGTGGAGACGTCGACCAGCCGGATGCGAAGGCCGCTCGCCTTGACGAGATCGCGGATGAAACGCAGTTCCGGACCCTTGGTGTCGAGCGTGCCGACGACGAGGACCGCGGGTGGCCCGCTGGATACAGCCGATATCGGCGAAGATCGCCGGCGAGCGGCCTCGTCGATCCGGGTCAGGCCGCTCGAAAGCGTGCGCGCGGCCGTTTCGATACGCGCGATGGGGACCGGCTGCGACCAGCGGGTCGGCAGGACCGGGTTGGAGATGTAGATGCGAACCGGGCCGGAATTCGCCGGCGGCGCGAGCGCCCGCGGCGCACCGCGAGGCGCCGCGATCTCGGCCTCCGGCTCCGCGTCGGAATGGCGCC
>DASXYQ010000019.1:0-2554 GCA_036502445.1 Roseiarcus sp.
CACCGCCAAGCCGGGACGCCGGGATGATATCCTCGCTTTGTTCAAGGCGAACGTCCCCGCCGTGTTGCAAGAGAAGGGCTGCCTCGAATATGGGCCGGTCGTCGACGCCGAAGGGGGCGGACCCAACCAGACCAAGTTCGGACCCGATACGTTTGTCGTGATCGAATCCTGGGAAAGCCTCGAGGCGCTGGACGCGCATCGCGCCGCCCCCCATATGGCAGCCTTCGGGCGGGCCGCGAAGGACATGTTCGCGAGCCGCACGATCCACGTGCTCTCGCCGGCCTGACTTCCCGGCGAAAATACCAAAAATCAGGGAGACCCTCGTTTCGCCCCGCAGTCGCGGGCGGCGCGACCGAGGCCGATTTGTGCCGCTATTCCCCCGCGCGAGTGAGGATCTCGAAGGATGCCGCATCTATTCAGTGAATTGAAGCTCCGGGGCGCAACGCTGTCCAACCGCATCGGCGTTTCGCCGATGTGCCAATATTCCTGCGTCGACGGCTATGCCAATGATTGGCATTTCGCGCATCTGGCCTCGCGCGCGGTCGGCGGCGCCGCTCTGGTGTTCACGGAAGCCGCGGCGGTCACGCCGGAGGGAAGGATTTCGCCCGAGGATCTCGGCGCGTGGAGCGAAAAGCATTTCGAGCCGCTGGAGCGGATCGCCCGGTTCGTCGCCTCGCAAGGCGCGATCGCAGGGATCCAGCTCGCGCACGCAGGCCGCAAGGGTTCGACTTATCGGCCCTGGTCCGGACAGGGCGCGATTCCCGAGGCGCTCGGCGGCTGGCGGCCGGTGGGACCGAGCGCGGTTGCCTTCGCCGAAAATTACTGGACGCCGGCTGAATTGAGCGTCGCGCGCATCGGCGAGTTGCAGCAGGCGTTCGCGACAGCCGCGGCGCGGGCCTATGCAGCGGGCTTCCGCGTGATCGAGGTGCACGCCGCGCACGGCTATTTGTTCCACGAATTCTATTCGCCGCTGAGCAACCGTCGCTCCGACGTCTATGGCGGCGGATTCGAAAACCGCACGCGCATGTTGCGGGAGACCATCGCCGCAGTGCGCGAGGCGCTGCCCGACAGCTGTCCGGTTCTCGTGCGCATTTCCTCGACCGACTGGGCGGAAGGCGGTTGGGACGCCGAGCAATCCGTTGCGCTGGCGCGCGAGCTCAAGCGGCTCGGCGTCGACGCGATCGACTGCTCCTCGGGCGGCAACGTCGAGAAGGCGGCGATCCCGGTCGGTTCGGGCTATCAGGTCCCCTTCGCCGCCAGAATCCGGCGCGAGGCCGAAATCGCGACCGCCGCCGTCGGCATGATCACCGACCCCGCCCAGGCCGATCAGATCGTCCGCAATGGCGAGGCCGATCTCGTCCTGCTCGCGCGTGCGCTGCTGCGCGATCCCTACTGGCCCCTCCACGCGGCGCAGGCGCTGGGCGAGAGCGTGTCATGGCCGGCGCAATATCTGCGCGCCGCGCCGCGCGGCGCGCCGGAGCGGGCGCCTGCGCACGAATTGGACTGAGCGCGGCGGCGGCGTCGGCCCTGGGGCGCGCGGCGGCGGATTGGCTTTCACGGCTCGGCGTGGAGATTTCCCATCCCGACGAGGCGCTCTCGCGCGCAGCCGCCTATTTTATCCCCTCGATCTGATCGTGACTGAGGACCCACGTGTGCGCCGGCAACGGGATGAAACGGGCATCCTCGAAAAACTTTTCGTTTGTTTCGTCGGGCGCGATGGCCCAGAGCAGAAAACGTCGCAGCGCCGCCGCGATAGCGGCGTTCGGCTGCTTGGTCGAGACGACCGCATATTCGTAATTGACGAGGGGATAGGCGTTGGCGCCCGGCGCGTTGACCAGAGTGAGATGCTCGTCGGGCGGCGTCCGGGCGCCGAGCGCCGCGGCGGCGGCGGCGATCGATTCGGGCGTCGGCAGCAAGAATTCGCCGTCGTAGCTCTTGAGCGCCGCAGTGCCGATTCCGGCGTCGGCGATTTCGCGGTAGAAATTGACGCCGACATAACCGACGGAATAAGGGGTCTGCTGGATCTTCTCCACCATTCCGAGATTGCCTACCGCCTCCCGGCTGCCTGGCACGGCAGGCCACGCGACCGTGGTGCCAAAGCTCAGGCTGTTTTCCCATGCTTCGGTAGTGAAAGTCAGGTATTGCGTGAAAACGAAAGTTTCGCCAGAGGCCCCTCTGCGGTGGATCGGGACGATATCGTTGTGCGGGAGTTTCACATTCGGGTTGAGAGCGACGATCGCCCTATCGTCCCAAGCCCGAATCTTGCCCGAGTAAATGCCGGCGAGCGTTCCCCCGTCGAGTTTCAAACTCGCGAACTCGAGGCCAGGCAAGTTGTAGTTGATGGTCTGCGCCGCGATCGCCATCGGCACATTGATGATCTGAGGGTGCTCTTTGATTTGCGCATCCGGCATGTAGGCGTCGGATGCTCCGATCTGCGCCGCGCCCGAGATCGCCTGCTCGATCCCAGCGCCCGAACCGGCGGAAGCGGTGGTGATCTTCACCGTCGGGTGCGTCTTGGGATATTCAGACACCCAGATGTTGAACAGCGGGTAGA
>DASXYQ010000020.1:0-5214 GCA_036502445.1 Roseiarcus sp.
GCGCGCGCAGCAGCGGCGCGGGGCAGCCCGGCCAGACCGGAATATCCGCGCGGCCGCCCAGCGCGAGCACCGCGAGCGTGTTGCGGGTCGCTTTGGCGAGATCGACGTTGCCAGCGACGCTGGCGACGCCGATGAGCCGGATGGAGGGCTGCGCCAGTGCGTAGAGCAGGCCGAAGGCGTCGTCGATGCCGGTGTCGACGTCGATGATGAGGGGGATCGCGCCGGCCATGGATTCCTCTCGCTTTATCAAAGCGCCCTCTCTTCGCCGGTCCGCCACTCCTGTGCAAGCACGCGTCGCCGAGAGTCGCGGATCAAAAGAAGCCGCGCCGCTCCTTGCCGAGCCAGCGCGCCAGCAACAGCAGCGCCACCGCCGCGAGCCCGACCGCGAGCCCGATCCAGAGGCCGAGCCCGCGCAACGGGGTCCGAAAGGCGAGCACGAGGCCGATCGGCATGCCGATCCCCCAATAGCCCGTCAGCGCCATGACCATTGGCCAGCGCGAGTCGTGGACGCCCCGCAGCATGTTGGCGAGCGCCGCCTGACCGCCGTCGAAGACCTGGAAGATCGCGGCGATGCGCAGGAACGACAGCGCGAGCGCTACGATCGCGGCATTGGCTTGTACCTCGGTCGCGATGAACGGCGAGATCAACAGACGGGGGAACGCGAACATCGCCGCCGCGGCGACGGCCAGGAAAGCTATCGCCATCCAAAACGCCGTCCAGCCCGCAAGCGAGATCGCCGCGCGATCGCGCGCGCCGAACGCGTGGCCGACGCGTACGCTCGCCGCCTGCCCGAGGCCGAGCGGAACCATGAACGTGGTCGACGCGATCTGGATGACGATCGCGTGCGCCTCTATCGAGTCGGGCCCGATCAGGCCCATCGCCAGCGCCGACAACGAGAACACTGAAATCTCGGCCGCGATCGTCCCGCCGATCGGCAGACCCAGTCGCCAGAGTTGCGCTAGCGAGGCCGCGTGAAAGCGCCAGAGGCGCGTGAACAATCCGACGGCCCGCATGCGCGGGTCGAGGAACGAATAGCCGACGAGCATCGAAAACATGAGGAGATGCGAGAGGCTGGTCGCCAGGCCCGACCCAAATATGCCCAACCCCGGCGCGCCGAAATGGCCGAAGATCAACACGTAGTTCGCCAGCGCGTTGAAGACGACCGCGATCAGGCTCGCGGTCAGGACCGGACCGGTCCGGTTGAGCGCGGCGAAGACCGACCTCGTGGAGAACGTGAGCATCGCGGGGGCCAGCGCCCATTGCAGGCCGCGCATGTAGAGGCCGGCGTTCGCCGCGAGTTCCGGCGGTTCCCCGATCGCGCGCAGGATCGGCGCCGCGTTCCATAGGATCGCCCAGGCCGGCAGCGCCAGCAGCAGCGAACTGATCAGCGCCTGATGCCCGATGCGCCGCACGCCTTCCGCGTCGGCGCTGTCGGCGCCAATCCGAGCCGCCGCGATCGGCGCCGCGGCGCCGACGACGCCGATGCAGAACAGGAAAAGCGGCAGATAGAGATTGAAGCCCAGCGACCCGGCGGCGAGCGCCTCGGGCGACAGCCACCCCAGCATCATCACGTCGGTCGTCGTCATCAGATTCATCGCGAGATTGGTCAAGACGATCGGCCAGCACAGCGCGAAGGTGGCGACGATTTCGCGGCGCAGGCGCGCCTTGTGGGCGCCCGAGGCGCTCGAGACGGCGAATGGGGTCATGGTTCCGCGGCGCCAGTCGCGCCCGAGTTTCAGCCGAGCATCATCCGCACGGCCTCGGCCATCGCACGGCCGAGGATCGCGTGCTGATCGGCTTCGAAATGGATGCCGTCGAGGTCCGAGCAGGCGATGAATTGCCCCGCGTCGACGAAGCCGACGCCCTGCCGTTCGGAGACTTCACGGTAGCGCGCCGCCATACGACGCGATTTCTCCGTCGCGCCCGCGAACATTTCGGCGAATGCGCTCAGCCTGGCGACCGGCGGCGGCGCGACGAGGATGACCTTCGGCGGCGCGCCGTTCGGCCCTGCGGGCTCGGCGCGCGCCATCAGGATCAGGCGTTCGGCGCCGGCCGCGATGTCGGCCGGCGGGACTGCGAAACGCGCCTTCATGTCGTTGCAGCCGAGGGCGATGATCAGCACCTCCAGCGGGGCGTGGCTGCGCAGGCAGGGCGGGAGGTAGTCGGCGCCGCGGCGATCCGGCTCGATCGGGTCGTCGAACACCGTGGTGCGGCCGTTGAGTCCTTCCTCGATCACGCTATGGCCGTCGCCCAGCTCCCGCCGCATGACGCCGGTCCAGCGGACATCGGGCGGAAACCGCGTCGCGGTCGCCGGATCATAGCCCCAGGTGTTGGAATCGCCGAACGCGACGATGATCGCCATGGCATACCCCTCGCTCTCGAGCGCTCCATCCCGCGGAGGCGTCTTTAAGGGGGAGGGGGAGGAGGGTCAACCGGCGGCGCCGGCGAAGCCGCGCAGGCTCCGCTCGGGCGGAATGTCGACGAGGCCGTCCTCGATGGCCGGGATTCTTTTCCGGTTTCTCGACTTATCAATGCTTTGCAAGCAGGAAAATTTCCCTCCTGGTTTTTGGAGCGTCGCGTCCGTCGCTGGGCTCCAACCGTCATTGCGAGCGAAGCGAAGAAATCCACGGTTCCGCTGCCGGCCACCCTCCGATTTGGCAGTGCCAGGTCTGCGACGTCGCAAGTCCTCGAGTTGGTTCTTGGGAACTCGCCCGGTGACCCTCTGGTGGATGGCTGCATTGCTTCGCTACCCTCGCAATGACGGGGAGCGCCCGTAGAAACGGCGACAGTCGGAGCAAGTCGCCTTCGCCAACTCGCGCCGTTAGTTTTTGGGCGTCGCTCGAACCCCCAGGCCGCCTCACCTTTCGTAAGTCGAAGCGCACGGTCAGCCGCGCGCCCGTGTACCAGATGTAGTGGCTTCGAGGCTTCCGAGACCCTACCATTTCCGGGCGCTGATTCAATCTTTTCAAGTCGTTGCGGCGCCATTTCGCGGCGACTCCGTCCGTCGCTGACGATGCGGCCGGTTTCGGAACGAGGCGCGCTGGAGTTGCGCCGTGCGCGAAGCCACAATGGCGATCGAGTTCGGCCAGCGGCCCGATCCTCATGGGGATGGGACGAGGCCGTCCCGCGACCGTGGTTTTGTCGGCGAGAGGTCCGCGCGGAACGGGCAGTGGAAACGCAAGGGCATGGGCAGGCTCGGAGCCGAGAACGACGATTGGTTACGGTTACCATGGATTTCGTTTTACGGAAAGGTCAATTCTATTTATTCTGAAAAACGGATATCAATCAAAGACGTCGCCTGCCGCATGCTTCTCGGTTCGGCGCCGGTCCGCCGTCTCACTTGATAACACCCGAAGTGTAATTCACGCAGTTTTGAGGGAAAACGATATGGAAATCACAGGCGAATTCGCTTGTTGAGTGTTCGCCGACGGGCGCGTTTCGACCCGTACGAGACATTCGTAACTTCGACGACTGGAGGTAGGCGACCGGCGCGTTTCGACCCCACGCCATCCTTCGGGCCCCCACGTCGTTCTTCGGCCCTTGCAGCTGCGTTCCTTTTCGGCTGAATTGCTTGCTTCAGAGCTCGGGGTCCGGCCGGTCTTTGTGCTATTCTTCATGGCGTGCGAGGGCGCGCCATGAATGGAACCAGAAAAATCGCGGCGGTCGTGGCCGCGGATGTCGGTCAAGGGAGCAAGCGCGGATGAAAGACCTGACTGGAAAAACCGCCTTCGTCACGGGCGCGGCGTCAGGCATTGGGCTGGGCATCGCGACCGCCCTTGCGCAAACGGGCGTGAAGGTGATGCTCTGCGACATCGAGGAAGCGGCGCTCGCCCGAGCGGTCGAGGGCCTGAAGCGCAGTAACGCCGACGTCGATGGCGTAAGGGCGGATGTGTCTCTCAAAGCCGAACTCGAGGCGGCGGCCGACGCTACCATCGCCCGCTACGGCAAGGCGCACATCCTTGTCAACAACGCGGGAGTAGGCGGTGGCGGCCCCTACGGCAGGTGGACCGACGCGGCTTGGGACTGGACGCTCGGCGTGAATGTGATGGCGGTCGTCTGGGGGATCGAGATTTTCGGGCCCCTGATCGAACAGCACGGCGAGGGCGGACACATCGTCAACACCGCCTCCATCGCCGGGCTGATCTCTTCGCACAGTGGGGCTTACAACGTCAGCAAACATGGCGTAGTCGCGCTTTCGGAGGGCTTGCGCGGCGAGCTTGCTCCGCGCGGGATCGGCGTGTCGGTGCTTTGTCCTGGATTCATCCGAACCCAGATCACGGACTCTTGGCGCAACCTGCCGAAACGCTTCGAGCGCCCGTCTGACGAGGCGTTGGCTGCCGCTCGATCGTCCGAATATGTAAAGATGATCCTCGAACGTATCTCCACAGGGATTGATCCTTCTTATGTCGGAGAGCTTGTCCGCGAAGGCATCGAAAACGACTGGCCATATATTTTCACCGACAACGAATTCGAGCCCTTCATCGAGGCCCGTTTTGCCGCGATCAAGCAGGGGTTCGACCGGGTCCGCGGACGTGAGCCGCGGCGTTGAGCGAGGCGCGCCGCATTAATCCGAAGCTTTCCGTCAACCCCCGCGTTCGAAGTTCTGCGTAAGGCCGGGCTGCCGGAGGGATGAAGGCGACGCTCGTGCGATCAAGTCGGATTATGGCGACAGTGCGCTTTTCGGTTCGCAGAATGACGAACGCGTCAACAAGCAAGCCAATGTCATCCAATCAAGTGCACTATCACCGTAACCTGCTCTCATTTGTTGCGCGTGCTCGATTGCTCTAAACTCTCCCAACTTTCGTGCTCGCGACCTCGCCAGAATTGGGCTAAATGGCCGCATGACCCGCTTACTCGAACAGACCATCGCCACCGTCTCTGCCCTGCCCGACGAAGTGCAGGACGAGGTTGCCCGCATTTTGTTGGCGTTCGCCGGGATAGAGCAACCGCCGATCCAGTTGACGCCGGAAGAGGAAGCCGACCTCGCCGAGGCCGACGCCGAGATTGCGCGGGGCGAGCTTTCGACGGACGAAGAAGTCCGAGCCATGTGGGCGAAGTATGACCTTTGAATCTAGGCCGACCATCACGTAAATGAAATTTCGGTTCATCGCGCCCCCTGAAGTCCCTTCGCGCGGCGCAGTCTCGGGATGCCGCCCGCGCCCAGAGATTAAGGGATCAAGTCGCCTAAATCGAAAAGGTAGGAAGTTTCGAGCA
>DASXYQ010000021.1:0-2394 GCA_036502445.1 Roseiarcus sp.
CGACGCGCCCCGCGAAGCTCGAACCGAGCATCGTCAGCACCGGCAACCCGGCCCATAGGGCGTCGCTCGCCGTCGTATGGGCGTTATAGGGCGTGGTGTCGAGGCAGAGGTCGGCCAAGCGAAGCCGCGCCAGGTGATCCGCAGACTTGATCACGGGAGCGAACACCAGCCTGTTCGCAGCGACGCCTCGCAGTTCGGCGTTCCGGCGCAAGTTGCGCGTGGCGGCCGCGTCGCAGTCCAGCAGCCAGAGCACGCTGCCCTCGACCTCGAGCAGCAGGCGCATCCAGACATCGAACACCGGAGGCGCGATCTTGTAACAGAGGTTAAAGCAGCAGAATACGAATCCGCTCTCGGGCAACCCCGCTTCGCGCCGAGTCGGAGCGTTCGGGGCGATGGGCCGGTTGGAGTCGTTGGCTTGGTACGAATGCGGCAGGTATACGACCTTTTCTGTGTAGCATGCGCGCTGATCGTCGGGAATCACCACCGCATCAGCGATGATGTAGTCGATATGAGCGGCGCCCATAGTACCGGGATAACCGAGATAGGCGACCTGGACCGGACTGGGGCGGAACGCCAGAATTCCGGGCCGGCAGTCGTAGGTGTAGCCCTTCAGATCGACCGCGATGTCGATTTCCAATCGTCTCATGAGCAGCGCCGTCTCTCTGTCGCTTTGACCGCGGACATCGATGAAACGTCCGAACGCGCCCTTCAGCCGTTTTCTCTTCTCGTCCTCGCGGTCGGGACCGCAGGAAATTGCCGTGGTTTCGAAACGCGCTTGGTCGTGAGCCTCGAACAGACCCAGCATCAATTCAGAGGTGGCGGAATTGTGATAATCCGCCGATAGGTAAGCGACTCGAATTCGTTCGTGGGGACGCCATTCATCCCTTCCCATCGAGGATTTCGGCGTGGGAAACTTGTGATCGCCGTAGGTTCGCGCGCACCGCAATTGGTCGCTCGACGATTCGGAGATGGCCAGGAAATTGAACGGATAAACGGCGCGCCGACCTGCGGCGACCTCTTTCTTGATTGTCTCTGCGACCTGTTCAAAGTCTCGCCAATCGCAGCAGCGGAGTTTGGAGTCGAACAATTCGCCTCGGGCGTATTCGTAGTCTGGCTGTAGGTTCAGCAAATGTTGGAAGTCCGCGATCGCGTCCTCGTGACGATCGAGGGCGCGCAACGTGTTGCCGCGGTTGTTGAGGGCGTTGGCGTAGTTGGGCATGATCGCCAGCGCGCGATCGTAGGAGACGAGCGCGTCCGCATGACGGTTGAGCGCAAAAAGAACGTTGGCGCGGTTGTTGAGGACCTCGGCGTCGTTCGGCTGGATCGCCAGCGCGCGGTCGTAGCTGGCGAGCGCTTCACCCAGACGATGGAGCTCGTACAGCGCATTCCCGCGATTGTTGAGGGCGTCGAGATCTCCTGGGTCGATTGCGATCGCGGCGCCGTAGGCGTCGACCGCCTCGTCGAATCGGCCGAGCGCCGCGAGCGCGACACCGAGATTGTTGTGTGGCGCGGCGGCGAACGGGTTCAATGCGATAGATTTCGTGATCCAGTCGATCCCGGCCGAAATATCGTCCTTTTGGATGCAGAGCACGCCCAGCCAGTGCAACGCGTCGGGGTCCTCGGGCCTCGCCGCGAGCCCCTTGACTAGAAGGGCCTTCGCCCGATCCAGCCGGCCTTCCCGCTGGTGCCGTACGGCCTCGTCAATGAGCGGAGAGCGCGCGGACTCCGCGAACGGCGGGGACTTGCCTGATGCTCGACGTTGTTTGCGGTTCACGGCTGTCGCTCTATTTCGCGTTGGCGGCGCAGCTGCGGCTGCGCTTCGCGGCGTTCTTGCAGGTTCTACGGAGAAGCGAAAGCCGTCGGGTCGACGACGCCCCGGCCTCCTGGCGCCATGACGCTTGCAGGTGATAGCTCCACGAGTTGGCGACAAGGCGCCCGCCACCCCTAGCGGCGGTGGCGGCGGCTACGAAATCGGCTTATCTCGTCCCTGCGCCGCCTTTCCCTCGGCGCGGGCGAACCGCGAGCCTAGTCCAACATGTATAAACCCCTGCCCTCGCACGCCGAAATCGTCATCGTCGGCGGCGGGGTGGTCGGCGCCTCGATCGCCTACCACCTGACCAAGCTCGGCAAGCGCGACGTCGTGCTGCTGGAGCGCAAGCGCCTGACCTGCGGCACGACCTGGCACGCCGCCGGCCTCGTCGGCCAGTTGCGCGCGACCGCCAATCTGACCAAGCTCGCGCAATATACGACGGGCCTCTATGCCGGCCTGGAAGCGGAGACCGGCCAGGCGACCGGCTTCCTGCAACGCGGCAGCATTTCGATCGCCACAAATTCCGAGCGGCTGGAAGAGCTGAAGCGCGGCGCCTCGATGGCCAAGACCTTCGGGCTCGAAGT
>DASXYQ010000022.1:0-4162 GCA_036502445.1 Roseiarcus sp.
GAGCTCGGTCTTCAGGAATTCCTCGCTGGTATAGACGCTGGGGGGCATCGCCCGAGCGCTTTCGAAAGGCCTGCTCACACTGGCGAGCAACTCGCGAACCGGCTGATTGATGGTCACGCCATGTCTCCTTGGCAGTTGCCCCTTCGCGAGAGAAGGTGCCCGAAGGGCCGGATGGGGATCGAGCGGAGCGAGATGGCCCTGCTGATTTGTAAGCGCTGCACGGTTTGCCGTAAAGGCGCGCCCTCGGGTTGAACAGGGAAGCCATGCTTCTAGGGCCTCGCCAGTGGCCGTTCCCTAATGCCAGCCGCCGGGCTGGGTCCGTTATCCCAGAGGCTCCGAACGGCGCAGATTTCCGATCGCGAGTGTCCCCGCCGAGGGCCTCCCCCCATCTGGAGTTGTTTCTACGCCGCGCGGGGTTCGATCGAGTCGAGAATAGCTCCGATTTGCCGCCGTCGCTCCTTAGGGTCGAAGTCAGCCTGAAGGCCCAGGAATAAATAACGAAATAGCGGGCGAGGCGCAAATCCGTATCCGCACTGACGGCGCGTTTACCTAGGACGATTGCGTTGATTCGACGCGGCGGCGCCCGGATCGCCCGAGCAAGCTCATTCTGGCTGAGGCCCATCGGCCTCAAGAAGTCTTGAAGCAAAACGTCGCCGGGCGTCGGATTCGGCAGGTCTTCAACGTCAGGCATGGTAGTCGACGATTCCGACATTCGCGGCGCCACCTTCGCGCCAGACAAAACAGATGCGCCACTGATCGTTGATACGAATCGAGTGCTGGCCAACGCGATTCGCCTTCAATGCCTCGAGCCCAGAGCGTTCGTTCAATGCCGGAAATGCCGCATGCCCGTAAAGACCATCGCGATGCCGGCCACGTCGGCCGCGGCGATCACCTCGGCGTCGCGCAGCGAGCCGCCGGGCTGGATCACGGCGGTCGCGCCTGCCTCGATCGTCGTCACCAGCCCGTCTGCAAACGGGAAGAACGCGTCCGAGGCGACGACCGAGCCGATTGTCGCGGGCATTCCCTCGCCGGCCGCGTCCTTCGCCTTTAGCGCCGCGACGCGCGCGGAGTCGACGCGCGACATCTGGCCCGCGCCGATGCCGACGGTCGCGCCGTCCTTGGCGTAGACGATCGCGTTGGATTTGACGTACTTGCAGACGCGCCAGGCAAATTCGAGATCGGCCAATTCCGCCGCGCTGGGCGAGCGCTTCGTGACCACCTTCAGCGCGACGGGGTCGAGCACGCCGTTGTCGCGATCCTGCACCAGCAGTCCGCCGGCGACCGAGCGCACCGTCAGCGTCGGCGCTTGCGGATCGGGAAGCGCGCCCGCGATCAGCAGCCGCAGGTTCTTCTTCGCCGCGAGAATCGCCAGCGCCTCGTCGTCGACGTCCGGCGCGATGATCGCCTCGGTGAAGATCTCGACGATTTTCCACGCCGCATCGGCATCGAGCCGGCGGTTGAGCGCGACGACGCCGCCGAAGGCGGAGACGGGATCGCACGCGAGCGCCTTCTCGTAAGCTTCGAGCAATGTCGCGCCGATCGCGACGCCGCAGGGGTTGGCGTGCTTGATGATCGCCACCGCGGCGCTGGCCTCAGCGTCGAATTCGGCGACGAGCTCGTAGGCGGCGTCGGTGTCGGTGATGTTGTTGTAGGAGAGCTCCTTTCCCTGCGCCTGGAGCGCCGTCGCCACGCCCGGGCGCGCCTCGGGACCGAGGTAGAAGGCGGCGGCCTGGTGGGGATTCTCGCCATAGCGCAGCGCGCTGGCGAGTTTGCCGCCGAACGCGCGCCATTCCGGCGCGGCCTCGTGCGTCTCACGCGCGAGCCAGTTGGAAATCGCGGAATCGTAGGCGGCCGTGCGCGCAAAAGCCTTCTGCGCCATCGCTCGGCGGAAGCTGAGCCTGGTCGAGCCGCCGTGCGCGTCGATCTCCGCCATGAGCGCGTCATAATCCGCCACGTCGACGATCGGAAGGACGTCGCGGTGGTTCTTGGCGGCGGCGCGGATCATCGCGGGACCGCCGATGTCGATATTCTCGATCATTTCGTCGAACCGCGCGCCGCGGCGCAGCGCATCCTCGAACGGATAGAGATTGACGACGAGCAGGTCGATCGGCGCGATACCGTGCGCGATCATCGCAGCGAGATGCGCGGGATCGTTGCGGATCGCGAGCAGTCCGCCATGCACGCGCGGATGCAGGGTCTTCAGCCGCCCGTCCATCATCTCGGGGAAGCCGGTCAGCGTCCCGACGTCCACGACCGCAACGCCGCCTCGGGCGAGCGCCGTCGCCGTGCCTCCGGTGGAGATGATCTCGACGCCCCGCGCCGTCAGCGCGCGGCCGAGTTCGACGAGGCCGGACTTGTCGGAAACGGAGATCAGGGCGCGTCCGATCGGCGCCAAATCGATGCTCATTTTACGGGGCTCGCAAAGAGGAATTTGCGCGGCCCGTACCATGGTTTGCAGAGGTTCGGAACAGCATTCGGATGGGCGGCGCCCTTCTCCCCTTGCGGGAGAAGGTCCCCGAAGGGGGGATGAGCGGTCGAGCGGCCATGCGCGTTACCAAGATGACCACCGATCGCGCTGATCAGCAGAACTCTCTCGCAATCGTTGGAAGCCGGCGCTTGCGCGCCAACCCCTCATCCGGCCCCATAGGGCGTTCGCTAGAACGCCCGTCTTTCGCCGGGCTATGGGGCCACCTTCCCCCGCAAGGGGGAAGGGCTAACGCCCAGCCAGCGCCCGCCCCAGCCAGTCCTCGCGGTATGCCTCCAGCGAGTCCAATTCCCAGCTCGCATGCGTGAGCAATTCCGGCGGCGACGGACAGTTCGGCCATGACGCGAGCATTGCGGCGCCATAGGCGGCGCCGATCGGGCGGCGGGTCGAGACGACGTTCTGGTCCCGGCGCAGTTGCGCGAGCACGGCGCCGAAGGCGGCGTTGGCGCCGAAGTTGCCATCGATGACGACGGCGCCCTCGCGGACGCCGAGCCGGGTCAGCATGTGGTCGGTCATCAGCGCGACATAGAGCGTCGCCAACGCGCCGCGTTGGCCTGGAGGGAGATCGCCGATGATGCGGCCGCGCACACGCGCGAACGGACCGCCCTGCGGGCTGAACGCCGGCAGAGCCAGGGTTCGCCGGTCGATCAGCGCCTGCACGGCTTCGCGCGCGGGCGCCGCGAGATCGGTCCCCGCGATCTCGGCATATTCGCGGCCGCCCATGAACCGCGCGCAGGCCGTCGGCCGTCCCGTGATGTCGAGATTGGCGAGCATGTCGGCTTTCGCATCCAGACCGTCGATCGGCAGGCCGACGCCGAGCAGAATGACCCAGGTTCCCGTCGAGACGACCGTGAACGGCGCCGGCCAATGGGCGAGATAGGGGATGATCGAGGCGTTGGAATCGTGCACGCCGCACAGCACTCGGACATCGGACCCGAGGCCTGCCGCCGCAGCGAACTCTGCGCGCGGCGGCCCGAGCGACGCCCAAGCTGATACGAGCGGCGGCACGCGGCCTTCCAGACCGAGCGCGGCGACGAGATCCGAGGGGCGGCCTTCGCCGGGCGCCCAGAGATCGGTGTGGCAGGCGATCGAAGTCGCCTCTGTGGCGGCGACCCCGGTCATCCGCCAAGCCCAATATTGCGGATAGAACAGCAGATGGCTCGCGCGGGCGAATCCGTCGGGGTCGATCGCCCGCTGCCACGCCAGCTGGCGTCCCACATTCAGCCCATACGCGAGGCTCGGGGAATAGCTGCGGCCAAACGGTGGCCGAATCCTCGCGTAGGCCGGCTCGATCTCCTCGACGCGGGGCTCCTCGTAGTCGATCGCGGGCATCGCGAGGGCGTGATCGTCGACCAGAGCCGCGGCGGCGCCGTGGGTGGTCGGAACGATCGTCTCGACCGGATGGATCCTGGCCGCCTCGGCGAGCGAGGCGATGAAGAACGACCAGATCGCCTCGACGTTCGCATGCAGATACGGCGGGCCCGGTAGCGGGCGGTTGGGAGTCGAACGCTCCCAGAGCACGGCGCCGCCGGGGTCGAACAAGGCCAGCTTGACGTTGGTCTTGCCCACATCCAGCACTGCGACGGCGCCGCTCATGCTCGTTTCCTCACGTTTTTGTCATTTCTCCCGCTCTTGCGGGAGAAGGTGTCCGCATAGCCCGTCAAAAGACGGGCGTCC
>DASXYQ010000023.1:0-4557 GCA_036502445.1 Roseiarcus sp.
GATCACAGTGATGTTCTGCGATCTGGTCGGCTCCACGAGTCTCGCGGCGAGGCTGGACGCCGAGGACTGGCGCAACCTGGTCGGCGCCTATCTTGACGAGGCCTCCACGGCGGTGACGGGTCTCGGCGGCCATGTCCTGAAGAAGCTCGGCGATGGGCTGATGGCCCTGTTCGGCTATCCGCAGGCGCAGGAGAACGACGCTGAGCGCGCGGTGCGCGCCGCGCTCGCGATCCAGCGCGCGCTCGCCGACCTGAACGCCAGGAACGTCCGGTCAGGCGCGCCCGAGCTTTCTGCACGCATTGGCATCGAGTGCGGCTCTGTCGTGGTCGACGCCGCTGGCGAAGTGTTCGGCGAGGCGCCGAACGTCGCGGCGCGGGTGCAGGCGGCGGCCGAACCTGGGGCGGTGCTCGTCACCGCGAGCGTGCAGCGGCAAACAGCCGGACTGTTCGTGGTCGAGGACAAGGGCGCGCATGACCTCAAGGGCGTGCCGGCGCCGATGACGCTCTATCGCGTCGTTCGCGCCAGCGGCGGCGGCCGGCGCGGCGGCGCGCGGGCGTTGACGACTCTCGTCGGGCGTGAGGAGGAACTCGACCTTCTCACCCGGCGCTGGGAGCGCGCGCACAGAGGCGAGGGCCGACTCGCGCTGATCGTCGGCGAGCCCGGCCTGGGCAAGTCGAGGCTGATGGAGGAGTTTCACGGCCGCCTCGGCGAGACGCCGCACACCTGGGTCGAGTGGTCGTCGTCGCAGCTGTTGCAGAACACGCCGCTGCATCCGATCGCCGATTGGGGTCGGCAGCGATTCGGCTCGGACCTGCCTACCGAACAGCGCTTGTCCGACCTCGAGAACACTCTCGAACTGATCGGCCTGGACCCAACCGAATACGCGCCCCTGCTCGCGCCTCTGGTCGATGTCCTCTTGCCAGAGGACAGGGCAGCCAAATTCGCGCCGGAGGAATTGCGGCGCCGTCAACTGGCGGCGATGACGGCCTGGGTCCTGGCGTCAGCGCGGACGCAGCCGGTGGTGCTCGCCTTCGAGGACCTGCACTGGGCCGACCCGACTTCGCTCGATCTCATGCGTGCGCTGGCCGAGCGCGGGGCGCAGGCGCCGCTGCTCATCATCGCCACGGCGCGGCCGGAGTTCCGCCCGCCGTGGAGCGTGAGGTCGCACCATAGCGTGATCTCACTGTCTCCGCTCGATCACGTGCAGATCGCGAAGATGGTCAGTGAACTCTCGGCCCGTCATGCGCTGCCACGGGACATCGTCGCAGGGGTGAGCGAGCGCACCGGCGGCGTCCCGCTGTTCGTCGAGGAGGTTACGCGCCTCCTGTTGGAGCGCGGCGAACAGGGCGGCGCGCAAGCGATCCCGCCGACCTTGCAGCAGTCGCTCGCAGCACGGCTCGATCGGCTCGGCGCTGCGCGTGAGACCGCGCAGATCGGCGCCGTGCTGGGCCGCGGATTCTCGTACGCGCTGCTCCAGTCCGTGGCTGGCCTCGACGAGGGCGCGCTGCAATCGGCGTTGGAGCGGCTCGCCGAAGCCGACATTCTGTTCGTCGAGGGCGACAGAGCGCAAGCGACCTACCGCTTCAAGCACGCGCTGATCCAGGATGCTGCCTACGACAGCCTGCTCAAGAGCCGCCGCCAGCCGCTGCATGCCAGGGCAGCCGAAATCCTGCGCGAAAGCGCATCGCCCGAACCCGAGGCGATTGCGCATCATTTCACCGAAGCCGGCCTCGACTATCTGGCGATCGAGTGGTGGGGCAAGGCGGGCGACCAGGCGCTCCGCCGCTCCGCGTTCCAGGAGGCGATATCCCATCTGGGCAAGGCGATCGAACTCTCGGATAAGGCGGCTGGGCCTGCGCAGCCACGCGACGCCGCTGCGACCGCCTCGGCCAGCCAACGGCTGAAATTGCAGACCGACTACGGTCAGGCCGTTCTGTGGGCCAAGGGCTATGCCGCCGAGGAAACGAAAGCGGCGTATGCGCGCGTCGGAGAGTTCGTGACGGAGAAAGGCAATGTCCAGGCACCGCTCGACGCCTACTACGGCCGGTGGGGGCATGCTCTCTTTCGCGGCGAGCTCGGGTCGGCCCGAGAGACGGCCGAGAGCTTCCTGCGCGAAGCGGAACGCATGGGGCGGTCGACGGAGGTGGGGTCGGACATCGGATTTTGGGATGGACTTGCCTCCTCCAGGGCGATTTCGCGCAGGCGCGCGCGCATTTGGAACAGGCGCTGCGAATCTCCGATCCCGAGCGAGATCGCGAAGCCAAGTTCCGCTTCGGGGTTGACTCAAGATCCGCGGCGGCCGGGTATCTGGCCCTCGCGGCTTGGTGCGTCGGCGACGTCGCACGCTCAAGGGAGCTCATGGATGAGGCGGGCGCGCGCGCAGTCGAATCCCTTCATGCGCCGACGCTCGCGAGCACATATTACTACCAGGCCATACTCGAAATCCTCCGTGACGACGCTGAAGCGGCCCTTCGCGCCGCGGAAGCCATGGTCGCACTCAGCCAAGAGCACGGTCTTGCGCTCTATTTGGCCCTAGGATCACTCCCCTCGGCCTGGGCGCGCGCGAGGCTCGCCGATCGGGCCTCCGGCTCGACCGAGTTTCGGCAGGCGCTTGCGGAATACGCCAGTCAAGGCAACAAGGCCCATCTGCCTTTCTATCAAGGGCTGTTCGCGGAAATCGAAGCCGAGGGGGGGAGCGCCGAAGCCGCCCTCGTCGGAATCGATGAAGCGCTGACGCTCGCGGCCCAGACCGGGGAGCATTGGTTCGACGCGGGATTGCATCGCTTTCGCGGCGAAATCCTCATCAAACAGAACCCCGCCGACCCCGCCCCCGCCGAAGCCGCCTTGCTCGCCGCCATCGCCGTCGCGCAACAGCAAAAAGCCCGCAGCTTCGAGCTGCGCGCCGCGCTGTCGCTGGCCAAGCTCTACCAGTCCACTGGCCGCGCCGTCGACGCCCACGATGTGCTCGCCCCCGCACTCGAAGGGTTCGCGCCGACGCCGGAATTTCCGCAGATTGCGGATGCGAAGGCGCTCTTCGAGGCGGTAGCGGCGACCGATGAGGTCAAGGCCGCAGTTGCATCGCGTAGGCGGCGCGTCGATCTACAAGTGAGTTACGGACAGGCGCTGCTTCAGGGGCGGGGACTCAGCGCGCCGGAGACAAAAGCGGCTTTCGAGCGCGCGCGCGAACTCTCGTCCGGTCCCGCCGTGGCATCCATTCCCGAAATAACGCTCGGCCTCTTGGCGGCGGCGGAGGGCCGCGGAGACTATGAAGCGATGCTCGCGTTTGCCGACGAGATGCAGCGCGCGGTCGCAGGATCGCCGGAATCCGCCTTGGCGGGTCTCGTGCATCGCGTTCGAGGCCAAACGAAGCGTTTCACGGGAGATTTCGTCGGCGCGCGAGCCTGTCTCGAACAGGCGGTCGCCATGCTCGACCCCACGCGTGACAGCGAACTCGCCCTTCGCTTCAAAGAGGACCCCGGCGTCTACGCAATGGGGTATTTGGCCACCGTTCTCTGGCCGCTGGGCGAGGTCGATCGCGCGCGCCTCGTATCCGAAGAGCTCACCCTCCGAATTGCGCATCTGTCGAACATCGCCTCGATTAACGACGGCAACCTTCATCGAATGGGGCTCGAAATGATCCGCCGCGATTTCGTTCGGGCCGAGCCGCATGTCCAGGCGGTCCTCGCAATTGCGCGGGATGGCGAAGTCGACAAATGGCCGGGCCCCTTCGTTTTCCTCGATGGCTGGAGGGAATGGCAAGTCGGCGATCGCGAGGCCGGCGTAAAGCGAATGCGCCAAGCAATCTCAATGTTCGCGGAACAGAACTTCGTCATATTGGATGGGTTGTTCAAGGCCGTGCTTGCCGAGGCGGAAGCCCAGGGAGGCGAGATCGAGGCGGCGCTGTCGACCATCGATAGCGCCCTTGCGGTCTCCAACCGCACCGGACAACGCTCGGACGACGCCGAGACGCACCGCGTCCGCGGCGAAATCCTCCTCAGGCAAAACCCCGCCGCCCCCGCCCCCGCCGAAGCCGCCTTCCTCGCCGCCATCGCCGTCGCCCAACAGCAACAGGCCCGCAGCTTCGAACTGCGCGCCGCACTGTCCCTGGCCAAACTCTACCAGTCCACCGGCCGCCCGATCGACGCCTACGACATTCTGGGGCCGGCGCTGGCAGGCTTTTCACCGACGCCGGAGTTTCCGCAGATCGCGGAGGCGAAGGCGCTCCTCGAGTCGCTCGCCAATTTGTGAGTGGTGTTAGGTTCGGCGTTTCGAGTGGCCGCTGTCCCATCACAGCAGACCTACCAAACTGATGGTTCACCATTAGCGGCCTCGTTGAGGCTGTTGCAGTCGCGTCGCCATTGACTTGAGAACTCGGCATCCGGCTTCTGGACCTGCCCGGCCTATCATCATTGTAGTCTAATCCGAATTCAACTGGGAGTTGGAGAATTTATTGCCTTGTTATTATCTTCAAGCAATCCGCATTATTATCGCTATAGTATAAATAGACATGAGCGTAAATGACTAGAGTCATACAATGCGCGATCTTGTCCTATCAAC
>DASXYQ010000024.1:0-4478 GCA_036502445.1 Roseiarcus sp.
CTTCGCCTGTAAAGTCCGGATTACGCCGCCCCGTCGGGAAGCGAAGAGTTCGAACTGCGCGATCTCCTGCTTGTTCGCGCCCATCAGCCGGGAAACTTTCGCGTCGATGTCGAGATCCGACTTGGCGCTGAGGGAGCCTGAGTTCTGGCCGAAGTACCCCTTGATTAGGTTTCGCCCGTCGAAAGATGCGCCGCGCACGACGGCCTTCAGGGCCGCGCCGCCCTGCAGGTCGAGCTTGAGTTCGTCGCCGGGGTATATGCGCAGCTGCGAGAACTTCGCGTTCTGCAACGCGCCGTCGGGGCCCAACTGCGCGGTTCCGCGCACCTGGAGCGAGCCGGCGTCGATCGCCAGCGCGCTCAGGGCATAGCCCTCGGCGCTGGTTTTGACCGCGAACGTCGCCTTGCCCGGCCGGCCCGCCGCCTTCAAGATCGCTCCTTCGAAGCCGAGGATCTCGACCCGTGCGAGATCGATCTCCACGTCGGATCCGGCGCCGGATTTGTTGAGCGGCGCCCGGATGCGCACGGCCATCGGGCCAGTAATCGGCAGCCCGACGTTCATTCCAATTTTCGCCCGCGCCGCCTCATCGAGCGTCAGGTTCAACGCCAACACGCCGTCGTCGGCGGCGGCCTTGGCGAGATCGACCTTGGTGGGCAGCCCGTTTACCTGGCCCTGCCCCGTGATTCTCAGATTGCCGCCTTCCGCGACGACGTCGAGCGCGCCCTGTTCGAAACGCTGGTTGCCGAAGTATTTGTCGAGCTGCAAATTCGACAATGAGCCTTCAACCTTGAAGCGCTGGTCCTCCGGGCGAACCGACTTGCCGAGACCGAGGTCGAGCGCCAGCGCGCCCTGAAACTGTCCCTTGACGTCGGCCGGATCCACCGAAAGTGCGGCGTACTTCTTGACGGCGTCGCGCGACAAGAGATCGGCGAGCGCGTCGGCCGGACCCTGGACATGGGCGCCGGCCTGCGCGGCGACGATCGGGGCCGGACGGGTGTCGGGAATCTTGAAGTAGATATCCGCGGCCTGCATCCGACGTCCCGGCGCGAACTCCATCGCGCCGCGTTTCGCCGTCACCGAGAAGACGCGCCCGGTGATGAAGCCGTTGACGTCGAGCCCCGTCAGCGGCGGCACGCCGGGCAACAGGTCGACCGCCGCGTCATGCAGCGAAAAATCGCCGCGCACGCTATCGGGAGGCACGGGGCGCTTATGCATCGCCTCCACGAAAGCCGGGGCGTCCCAGTCGATCTTCATCGATCCCGCGGCCAAGTCGCCCCCCCTGAAGTGCTCCACGCACCAAGTGCGCGCCTCCGGGTTGATGAAGGTCGGCCAAAGCCGAAACAAGTCGGCGAGCCCGCTCGGGCCCGCGTGGAGCTCGAGCTTGAGCGTGGTCGCATCGGGCAACCCGTTCGCCTCGGCGGTCAATGCGGCGTCCAGGTGCGGACCGTGCACGGAGAAGCGATCGACGACGAAGCGGGCTTCGGCGGGAAGATAGCGAGCCTCAAAGACGGCGTCGTCGATCGACACGGGCAGTTCGCCCGGGCGTTCGCCAGCGAAGACGGAATCTTGCGATCGAAGGCTGGCGCGCCACGTGTGTTCCACTTTGGTGGGCGGCGCGAGCCAGCCGGCGATGCGGAAATGGCTGGCGCCCGCGAGCGCCTCGATGTCGTCGAAACGGAACCGTTGCGCGCCGGCCTCCCAGGTCACGTGGCCCGTGGCCTCGTCGACGAGGAACGGTTCGTGATCGGGATCGGCGAGTTTGAAATAACCCGCGCCGAGACTGAACCCGCCCTGCACCGACGTAATCGCGGCGTCCTGCGTCAGGCTCACGTCGAGTTTGAACGAGATCGGCATGTCGGACTCGAAGGGAGGCCGGCGCGGCTCCAACAACAGAAGGTCGTCGAGGCTGAAATCGCGCGCCTCCACTTTGAGGCCGGGCTTCGCGCCGCCGCGCGCGTGCGCGGACAGACTCCACTGCCCCGCGGGTCCGCGCGCCGAGGTGTCGACCGAGGCCGTGTCGTCGCCTCTGTCGAACGATATCGCAAAGTCTTCATAGACCGATTTCTTGTCGAGCGCTTCGTTTTCGACTTCGAGATGGCCATGCGCCAGCGAGACGTGATCCAACGGCTGGCGAGAACCGGCCATCGCATCGATCAGACCGAGCGCCAAGAGACCCGGATTGCCCTCCGTGGCGTTGCTCGCCGCTGCCGGATTCGCAGGCGGCGCCGGCAATTCGATGGACGTCGCGTCGGACGCGCCCGCAGCGGCGACCGAGAGCGCGCCGTCCGGCCGCACCCTCAGCTTGAGGACGAGGCCGTCCAGTTCGAGTCGCCGCACCTTCACGTTCAGCGAGAGAAGCGCGACGATGTCCAGACCGACCCGGCCGCTGGGTGCGGAGACGACGGTCCGACCCTCGCCGTCGCGGATTTGAATGCCGCCGAATCCCAGGCCTACGCCGTTGAGGCCGCGCATCAGGAAGGTCGGGCCGATCGAAACGTGATAGCCCGCGCCGAGCCGCTCCTCCAAGCTGCGGGTCAGGCTTGGCTTCAGGCTCTCCAGACTGATCGGGCCGGTGGCGAGCAAATAGAAAAAGGCGCCGCACAGCGCGATCCCGAGCGCCATGACGAGTCCGCACGCGCCGACCGCAGCCCGTGCGAGCCGGCGTGCGCTCAACCGAACCCGCCGAGAACGCGGCAACCGGCGCCCGGCGCCGGTCAGCAACAATCCGCGCAACGCCCCTTTAGCCTTGCTCCGCGACGACGCGTCGAGTCCGCCTAGCAAAACGGTGATGCCCCTTCTGTGTCGACCGCGCCGCGCGGCCTTCGCAGTGAAGAATCAGGGAAAATCCCGATCCATACTCTTGAACCGCCGGTAACCGCGCGTCAATCTGCTGCTCCGGCTCCCGCGAACTCGCGCGCCGGTTTCATAGAAGCCAATTGGGATCAAACGAGGGCGGAATGAGTGAAGGCTCGGAGGCGGGCGCAGCGGCGCCGGAGTTCGATTTGCCTGTCGACGGCGGCGGCCGCGCATCGCTGAGCGGACTGAAGGGCAAGAAAGTCGTGCTTTATTTCTACCCCAAGGACGACACCTCGGGATGCACGGCCGAGGCCATCGCTTTCAATGGCTTACGCGATAAATTCGAGGCCGCGGGCGCGTTTCTGCTCGGCGTCTCCCCCGATAGCGTCAAGAGCCACGACAAGTTCAAGAAAAAATACGGGCTCCAATTCTCGCTTGGAGCCGACGAGGCGAAATCGATGCTCGAGGCCTACGGAGTATGGCGGGAAAAGAGCATGTACGGCCGTAAATACATGGGCGTGGAGCGAACGACGTTCCTGATCGCCGCCGATGGGCGAATCGCTCGGGTCTGGCGAAAGGTGAAAGTACCCGGTCACGCCGAGGAGGTGCTGGCCGCCGCCCGGGCGATTTGAACCGAATCGGCTCAGAGCCGACACTCCGTCGCGATGCGAGCGGAATGCATTCAGCCTACACCGAGCTTCCGTTGCAGGCTGGTCGACGACGTCGTGTACTGGAACACCAGCTTCTTCTCGGGATATATGTAGCGGTGCGCCTTCTGCGCGGCGAGCGCGCCCTCGTGAAATCCAGAAAGGATCAGCTTGAGCTTGCCGGGATACGCGACGATGTCGCCGATTGCGAAGATGCCGGGAACGTTGGTCTCGAATTTTTCCGTGTCGACCGGCACGAGGTTCTCGTGCAGATCGAGGCCCCAATCCGCGATCGGACCCAGCTTCATCGTGAGTCCGAAGAACGGCAGCAGATCGTCGCATTCCCAATCGGCGATTTCGCCATTCTCCTTGCGTAGGGTGAGGGCCGAGAGCCGCCCGCCCTCGCCCTTCAAGCCGGCGACCTGGCCCAAGAGGAAGTCCATCTTCCCTTCCGCCACGAGTTCGCGCATCGCATTGACGGAATGCGGCGCCGCGCGGAAGGCGTCACGGCGGTGGATCAGCGTGACCCGACGCGCCACCGGATGCAGATTGAGCACCCAATCCAGCGCGGAATCGCCGCCGCCGACGATGACGACGCGCCGATCCCGGAACTGCTCGATCTTGCGCACGGCGTAGAAGACGCTTCTGCCTTCATAATCGTCGATGCCGGGAATCGGAGGCTTCTTGGGCTGGAACGAGCCGCCGCCGGCCGCGACGATGACCACCTTCGCCTCGAGCGTCGTCCCGGCGTCCGTGCGAATTCGGAACTCGGGGCGTTCGGCCGTTCCCAGAACCTCGAGCGACTCCACCATCTCGCCCAGGTGGAACGTAGGATGGAAAGGTTGAATTTGCAGCACCAGATTGTCGACCAGTCCTTGCGCGGACACCACCGGGAAGCCGGGAATGTCGTAGATCGGCTTCTCCGGATAGAGTTCGGCGCACTGGCCGCCGATCTTAGGCAGAATGTCGATCAACTGCGCCTTGATGTCGAGCAATCCGAGCTCGAAGACCGCGAACAGCCCCGCCGGCCCGGCGCCG
>DASXYQ010000025.1:0-7529 GCA_036502445.1 Roseiarcus sp.
TCCCTGCGCGCGCGAAAAAATTCCCTGCGCTTCGCGTAGGGAATTCTCTCGCAAATCTCTGTGTTCGGACAGGTTTCCCAGACGGATTTCGCGAAAAAGCGGCTGATTCGGCGAAATTCCCTGCATTTTTCCCTGCCAGCAGGGAATTCGACACTTCACGTACTTGTGAAATAGATCCGCGCCCAAGCCGACCGAGGCGCCGACTGTCGGGGACGGGGCATGCTCGAAAAATACGCATCCTACTCGCGACCGCGGGCATAGCTGGAGGTGTCGGCTCCTTGCTGCGCAGCCGCCCTGCGTCCCTACGCCAGCGTATGCACGATGACGGGGCCGGCGACGGCGGTGACGGGGCCGGCGAGCAGGGGGCCGAGGTTTTCGTCGATCCACGCCAGCGCGCGCTTGTTCGATTCCTCGGCCGCCTCGAAATTGTTGAAGACACCGATCGCGGTCAAGGTGTCGTCGGGCGCGTAGACGACATAATAGGCCCTGAAGCCGGGCACGTCGCTGATGATGGGGATCACGCCCTCCTTGATCCTCGCCGCCAGTTCTTCGGACTTGCCGGGCCTTGCCTTGGCTTGACGAATGGCGGCGTACATGCGGACCTCCCTCCAGCTCGGTCGCCTGGGATCGGGCTCGCCGCACCTATACACGAACCCGAAGCCGTCGCGCAAAAGCGCGAGGCCGTTCGCGCGCTTTCGTAAAGTAGCCGCGCTCGCTGTGCGCGGCAGTCGCGGCATGGGCGCTTGGCGTTGGCCGCGCCTCGGCGCTATGAAAACCTCGCGCTCGACCGCTGTGTCACGTAAGCTCGGAGCGCAATCCCGATTCATCTGGATTCCCCGAATGACGTCTCTCTCCGACATTCCTTTGCAAACGATTGATGGCCAGACCCAGACAATTCGCGATTACGCGGGCAAGGCGATGCTGGTCGTCAATGTCGCGAGCCAATGCGGATTCACCCCGCAATACGGTGGGCTCGAGGCGCTCTATCGCCGCTTTCGCGACAAGGGTTTCGTCGTGCTCGGATTTCCCTGCGATCAGTTCGGCGGGCAGGAGCCCGGCGACGAGGCCGAAATCAGGAATTTCTGCTCGCAGGAATACGACGTCACCTTCCCGCTTTTCGCCAAGACCAAGGTCAACGGCGAGGGCGCCCATCCGCTCTTCAAGGCGCTCAAGAGCGCAGCGCCGGGCCTGTTCGGCACCCAGGCGATCAAATGGAACTTCACCAAGTTCCTGATCGACAAGCAGGGCACGGTGGTGAGGCGCTACGCGCCGACCGACAAGCCGAAGGATTTGGCGAGCGACATCGAGCCGCTGCTGGCCTGACGGCGGCGCTCGGTCTCACGCGGTGCGACGGCTCGGCGAGAAGCCCGGATCGTCGGCGCGGCGCGGCAGTTTGGCGATGCTTTCGCCGACCTCCGCCTCCGCGCGCCGGAGTTCGTAGAGCTGCTGCAAATTCATCCAGAGTTGCGCGCTCGTGCCAAACCAATGTCCTAGTCGCAGAGCGGTGTCGGCGGTGATGCCGCGCTGTCCGTTGAGTATCCCGGTGATCCGGTTCACCGGGACGTCTATCCGACGCGCGAATTCGGCCGCGGACAACGATAGCTCGCGCAACTCCTCGGCCAGATGCTCGCCGGGATGGATCGGTCTGCGCGCCATGATGAACTCCTCAGTGAATCAACAATTTCTACGTTTGACGGTCCTGGCGATGCGTCCGGCCAAGAAAAGCAAATCCGCCACTGATCGTTGATGCGAATCGAAAATTGTCCCAAACGATCGCCCTTGAGCATTTCCAGTCGGTTCCCCCGCAAACACGCGAGGTCGGCAAGGCTTGTTGCGACTTCCAGTCGATCCAGTCGAAGCTCGGCTTGCCGCGCAAACCCCGAGAACTCCTTGACAGGCGCGCCCGCGGCGAAGCGTTCAGTTCGTTTGTCCCGATAGCTAACGATCATCGCCGGTCGCCAAGACATAAATTATGAATTACGTAAAGCGTAATTCACGCTCGGTTTTGTGAGCTATCCGTCGCCTGCCGACCGATCGCGCAGGCACGGGGCGCCCCATTCCCCCTCGCCACATTTGAGATAGCTCCGCAACTGCTACGCGCGAATGTTCGTGAGCTTCTCCTCGCAGAGCCGTCTCGGGCGGCCCCGCTGATGCTGTCAGTGGAACGCCGTCTGGACAAATATGACGATCACTATGGCCAGGCCGACGAGGAAAGAGGCGCTGCGCAGCGGCTGCCGGTCCGCGAGGTAGAATCCGATATGCGCCAGCCGCGCGACGATGAACAGGGCGGCGAGCCCATTCACCAGACCGCTGGCGCCTTCCACGATGTGCGAAATGATCACCGCGGCTGCGAAGGGGGGAAAGGCCTCGAATGCGTTGAAGTGCGCGGCGTAGGCCCGCGCCGCCATGCCTTCGAGGTTCGGCGCGCCCTTGCGAGGAAGCTTGGGATCGAGCGGCCGAGCCGCAATACTGAACGGGATGTAGGGAAGCAGCCCAGCGACGAGAACGCACCAAAAGGCGAGCGTCATCGGATTCCCCCGGGAGACCAAGTGGCCGGCAGTAGCAGTTGGCGTGTCGACGCGATAGACTTTCGCTGACGCACGCAGCGCAAAAGGCTCGACATGACCTTCAAAATTTTCGCATCCGCCGCCTTGCTTTGTTCGCTCAGTGCGGCGAGCGCGCAAGACGCCGCCTCGACGCATCCGGCGTATTGGGGCTCGCCGTCCGTCGATGGCGGCAAGTGCTGCGCGAGCCTTGCCGAAGTGCGCGAGAACATCGATCGGATCGACCGGCAGATCATCCAGCTGATGGCGGAGCGCGAAAAATACGTCGCCGAGGCGAGCCGCTTCAAATCCGACCCAGCCGCCGTGAGCGCGCCAGCTCGGGTCGAAGCTATCATCGCCAAGGTTCGGCAGATCGCTTCCGAGGACGGGCTGGCCGAGAACGTCGCCGAGCGAACCTATCGCGCGATGATCGCCGCGTTCGAAGATTACGAGCGCGAGGAATGGACGCGTCGCAACGCGGGCGGAGCGCCAGCGCAGGCGAAGTGAGGGGCCGCTCTGGAGATGACCCGAGATCCGGGCTTCATCTATAGTAGCGCCTCGTCAACGGAACACGGGATGTGAGCTCGGCAATGTCCGACAGCAACTATGACAGCGATTTCTACGCATGGGCGAATGAACAGGCCGCGCTCCTGCGCGCGGGCAGGTTGGGCCAAGCGGACATCGAGCACATCGCGCAGGAGATCGAAAGCATGGGCCGGACGGAAAAGCGCGAACTCGTCAGCCGGCTGCGGGTCTTGCTTGTTCACCTCCTCAAATGGCGATTTCAGCCGACTGGCCGCGGGTCCAGCTGGAAGGCGTCGATCCGGGTGCAGAGATTGGATCGGCCGAACACCTGAAGGACAACCCCAGCCTCCAAACGATCGTGCCGCAGGCCATTGCAACCGCGTTCGAAGGCGCCATCATCGAGGCCGCAGACGAGACCAAGCTCCCGGAATCTGCCTTTCCCGCTGTATGTCCCTGGAGCTTCGACCAGTTGATGGATGCTCGCTTCTGGCCGGAATGACGACGCGCTTCGCTACGCTCGCAATGACGGGGCGGCCTTGGCGGGTCGCCCCTCGCGTCGCCACTCCCGTTCGCCGATGCGCAGCGACTCCACGCGCAGTTCCCCCTTCGGCTCGAACAGCTCGTCCGCGACCCGAATCTCGCCCTCGACCTTGGCGATGCCCAGCATCGCATAGGCCGCCGACAGCATGCGCGCGGCCGAGCCTGTGTACCAAGACCAGCCGCCGCGCCCGCCATGGCCGTAACCCTCGTAGATGTCGGCGGGTTGCTGGATCGGAATCAGGCCGTAGATCGCAAGGGTCTCGGGATCGGTCTTCTTCAGCGGCGATATCTTCTCGAAAATCTCGAACGCGCGGGCCGTGAGCCGGGCCGCCGCGTCCGCGTCTCCCTTGGCGCGCGCCTCGCCGGCGACACGCAGGAAGCCGTCGACGATCCAGGACGCGCCGTGGCTGTATTGACCGCCGTTCTCACGAACCCCGGGTGGGTAATCCGCGATGCGGCCGGGATAAGGCTGCGAATGTTCGAAGAACGGCTCTTCCAGGAGCAGCACGCGATTCGGCCGCTCGATGCCTTTGAGGCCGCCTTCCAGCGCCGCGACCCCGCGCTCGAAATCGACGGCGCCGGAATACGCGGCCCAGCCGGTCGTCATCGCATTGCGCCTGCCAACCACGCTGCCGTCGTCGGCGAAATCCAGCGCGTAATGATCGCCTTGCCAGCCGACTTCGAGCGCCGCGCGCACCGCCTCGCGCGCCTCCTCGCAACGCCGCGCGAAGGCTTCGTCGCGCTTGGCGCGCGCGATCGGAATGAAGCCGCTGAGGACGTCGAAAAAGAAGAAGCCCATCCAGACGCTGGTGCCGATGCCCTTGCTGCCCAACGCATCGATGCCGTCGTTCCAATCGCCGGCGCCCAGCAGCGGGAGGCCGTTCGCGCCCATATGCCGCAGCGTGTATTCGATGGCGCGCCGCGAATGTTCGTAGACGTCGCCGACCTCCCGGGACGGCCGCGAAGCGACCACCAGAGTGTCCTCATGCTCGGGAACCCCCGGGGCCTCGAGATAGGGCACGACCACATCGAGCACCGTTCGATCGCCGCTCTGGGCGACATAGCGGGCGAGCACATACGGCAGCCAGAGGTGCGGGTCGCTCGCCTTGGTGCGCTGGCCGATGCCGGTGCCGCCGTTGGGCGCTCGATGCCACCATTTCAGCACGTCGCCCTCGAGAAACTGCTGGCCGGCGTGCAGCACGATCTGCGCGCGCGTCAGCCGCGGTTCAATCAGGATCAGCGGCAGCACGTCCTGCAATTGGTCGCGATAGCCGGTGGCGCCGCCGCGCTGGTTGGGGCCGACGCGAGCGAACAATCGTGAGGCGTAGAGTTGGTAGGGCAGCCAAGTATTGACGAGCCTGTCGAAGTCGGGACGGTTGGTCCTCACTTCCACCACGCCCAGCCGCTTGCCCCAACTCGCGCGCGTCGCCGCAACTTCCGCCTCGGCCTTGGCGACTTCGGCTCGAGCGGCCGCGGCCAGGGCGTCCTCGCGCGTCGCCGCCTGACCGATGACGATCGCGATCTTCGCCTCGGCGCCGGGCGCGAGCGTGATTTCACCGGCGAAGGCGGCGACCCGGCGCCCGTCGTCGCTCTGCGAGCCGTCACTCGTTCCGGTCTCGACGAAGACCGGCGTCGCGATGTTGCGGCCCGGCGTCCCGAAGAAGCGCTTGCGGATGGTCTCGGTCGCGGCCCCGCGCAAACTCGTCGCGACGAAGGCAGTTCCGCGCTGGAAGTCGTTGCGCGGATTCTTGAACAGCAGAACGCCGTCGGCTGTTTCCGCCTCGAGATGGCCGACGCTCTGATTGGGGCTCTCTTCCAGAGCCATGTCGAAGAAGGGCGAGACTCGCAACCGCAGCGTCTTCGCCCCGCTGTTGGCAAGGGTCAAGAGACGTATGTCGCCGGGAAAGTCGGGCGGCGAAAAGACCTCGTAAGTGGTAGTCAGAGCGCCCCGCCGCTTGGTGAAAGTCGCGACGCCCGGTTCATAGGCGACCTCGATCGACGCATCCGCGCGCTGGAACGGCGAGAAGCCCGGGGCGTCGGTCTCGCCGGTGTCGAGATCCCTGATATAGACGACCTGCCCCGGCTGCTGCACGGTCGTGCTTTCGAAGCGAAACGGCGTAAGCCCGTTCTGGCGCGCGTTGGCGAAGGCGGAATAGACCTCGCCGTCGTTGGAGACCATCACGCTGCCGCCGACTTCATTGCCCATCACATGCGCCCAAGGGCGCGGCGTGCGATGGGTGAGATGCAAGGTTCTACCGTCCGGCGAGAAGCCGAACGGCCAGCGCGAGTGGAGCGCAGGGGTCGGCTCGACCGCGCGAGTCTCATACAGCCACTTCTGTAATTCCGGCTCGGGCAGCGGCGCCAGCCCGAGGCGGTTCGAAACCAGATCCGCGGCCCAAACGGCGTTGTCCGCGCGGCCCATGACGAATTCGATCTGAGCTTCGCCCCTTGCGGGCAGCGTGGCTTCGAGGCTGAAGCTCGCCGCCGGGTCGAAGGGCCAGAGTTTTCCCTGGTCGTCGAGCTTCCGACAACGCATCGGCTCGCAGCCCGTCGGCGCGGCGAGCGAACCCTCGCCGATGAAACGCGTACGCGAGTCCTCGTAACCGACGAGTTCGACGCCCGCAGCCGGCCTGACCGCGAAGAACGAGATTTCGCCGCGATGCGCGCGGGACGAGCGCAACAGCCGGTTGCGCGCGAGGATGGCGTTGAGGCCGCGCACGAAGATGGTCTCTACGTGCATGCCGGCGAAGTCGAGATCGCTGGAGTAGGCGCCCGTATCTATGCCGGCGACCTCGCAAAAGCTGGTCAGGCGGAGCCGGCGCCGCTCGCCGGAGAGATCGGCCAGACGGATGCGCCAGCTCAGGACGGCTCCCTCCGCGTCCGGCGCCACTTCCATCGTCGCGCGAACGCCGTTGAAGACATTGGTTATCTCGACGCGGTGGAAGCCGGGCTCGGTGAAGGAATATTCGCCTGCGCGACGGCCCGGCTCATAGCCGATCGACCAGGGCGCTCCGTCGTCTTCGCTCAGATAGAAAAATTGGCCGCGCGGCTGCTGCGGATCGATCGGCCGGCGGATGAAATCGATCGGACCGCCGCCGCGTTCGTCGCCCAGCACCATCGCCGCGCCGCGCCCGTCGCGCCAGATTTCGACGCCGACGGCGCCGTTGTTGAACGACAGGCGGTCCGGCTGCTCCATCAGCGCGACGGGCGCGCCCGCGAGCCAAGGACCGGGGGCGGTGCGCTTCTCGCGCAGTCTCGAAACAATGAGCGCGCTCGCGGCGACGATGCCCGCCCCCGCGACGGCGTAAGCGACCGCCAGCGTCTTGACCGGCCCCGGCATCGCGCCGCCGTGCGAAAGCGCCTCGGCGCCGGTCCAGGCCTTGTCCCAATCCGCCCCACGGGGGATGTAGAACGGGATCAGCAGCGGCGCCCAGGTGCCGAAACGGCGAATTCCGTCCGGAATCGCGCGCGTTCGCGCGCCGTAACCCAGAAATCGCCCCGCGGCTTCGTCGGCGCGATCGCCGCCGAGGAACGACAGATTGACGAGGCTCGCGACGCGCAGGCCCATATGGTCGAACCAGATGAGTATGCGCAGCCAGTCGTAGGCGAGCAGGCCGAGGAAAATCATCAGGCTGAAATTGCGAAAATCCACGCTCGACATGGCGATATCGGCGCCGGACACCACGACCGTCCTGACCGCGCCATCCTGATTGTACCAAGTCGGGTCGGGAGACTGGCGCAGGAACGTATTGATGATCGGCGACATCCAGAGGCCCCAGCGCATCACGCGCACGGCCTGCTCGACCAACCCTTCGGCGCCCCTGGCGCTGAACAACCCGCGAAGCGGCTGCAGCGAGCGATCGAGCAGCGCCGAGAGCAGCACGTAATTGACCGAGAACAGTGGCGCCGCGATCGACCAGT
>DASXYQ010000026.1:0-5905 GCA_036502445.1 Roseiarcus sp.
CATCAACTGGGACGACGAATTGCCCGATCCCGTCATCCCGGATTTCGAGAAACTGACCGGCATCAAAGTCAACTCGACCCCGTTCTCGCAGAACGAAGAGCAGATCAACAAGCTACAGGCGACCGGCGGCGAAGGCTTCGACATCTGCCAGCCGACTCATGACCGCGCGTTGCAGTTCAAGGACATCGGGGTTCTCCAGCCGCTCGACGAAAAAAAGGTCGATGTCTCTGTCATCGTTCCCGCCCTGTTGGCGGCCTCGAAGTCCTATTGGACGTGGGACGGCAGGCTGTATCACGTTCCCCATGTCTGGGGCACGGAGGCGATCTCCTGGCGCAACGACCTCACCACGATCAAACCGGAAGACGTCTCGTTCGGTACGCTCTGGAACGACGAATACAAGGGCAAGGTGCAGGGCCGTCCGCATTCGCTGCTGCTCGGCATCGGCCTCTGGCTCGACGGCAATGGCAAGTTGCCGTCCAAACGCATGCTCGTTTCTTTCAAGGACGAGGACAGCTTCAAGAAGCTGTACGATGAGATCTTGAAAGTGGCGATCGAGCACAAGCCCTGGATCAAGCAATTCTGGGACTCGGCCGACAACACCAAATCGGGTCTGATCACCAATGGCGTCGTCATCGGCCAGACCTGGGACGGCCCGGTGATCAGCCTGAAGAAAGCGGGCAAGCCGGTCTCCTACCAGGCGCCGAAGGAAGGCGCGATCGGCTGGGTCGACGGGTTCTCGCTTGTCAAGGGCGCCAAGAACGTCGATCAGGCCTATGAGTGGCTGAAATATATCCACACGCCCGAGGCCTCGGCCAAGGCGGCGGAAAATTCGGGCTACAATCCATCCGCCGTCGGCGCCGACAAGCTGCTTTCCGACAAGGCGCGCGCGATCTTCAACGAGGCCTATCCCGGCAAGTCGATCGACAACATGTGGTGGCGCCCCGTCGAGCCGACCTGGTTCGCCGAGTTGCGCAGCCAGTACGCCGAGAAATTCAAGGCTGCGTGAGCGGGAGGCGGCCAATCACCCAGGCCCCTCACCGCACCTCTCCCCGCAAGGACGGGGAGAGGGGGCCTAGACCGTTTTGTTTTCCACGCGAACGGCGAACGGGCTTATCCGATATCGGCCGTGGCGCCGGCCGCCTCGTCTCCCCGCTCTTGCGGGGAGAGGTTGGGTGAGGGGCGCTAGGGATTGGCCGCATTGCCGATCGCTTGCCAGGTTTCCACGAGCGGCTTGAAGATGCGCGAAGCCTACTGCTTCCGTCCCGTCCGGTCCGACGACCTGCCGCTCCTCCGTGTCTGGTTGCGCACACCGGAAGTCGCGCGCTGGTGGGGCGATCCCGACGAACAGGCCGCGCTGCTGGAGGAGGATCTGGCCGAGCCGAATATGGTCATGCGGATAGTTTCGCTCGACGGCAAACCATTCGCCTACGCGCAGGACTATGACGTTCATGGCTGGCCGCAAGACCATTTCGCTCGCTTGCCGCCGGGGTCTCGGGCGATCGATTCTTTCATCGGCGAGCCGGAAATGATCGGCCGCGGGCATGGCTCGGCGTATTTGCGGTTGCTCGCCGCGCGGCTGCGGGCCGAGGGCGCCCCAGTCGTCGCGATCGATCCCGCGGTGGACAACATGCGCGCTCGGCGAGCCTACGAGAAGGCGGGGTTCTCTGGCGACCGGATCGTCGAGACGAGCGAAGCCCTCGCGGTCTTGATGATATTCGAGCCACAGCGGCCGAGATACGAGCGATCCCGACCGTGAAGCTGACAAGCTCGTGGCGGAGGTGCAACATCTCCTCCCCGCCCCCGGCTTGGCTTTTGGCGCTCTTCTTGCGAGGCTGGGGCGGGAGCAGCACATCGGGCGGGGCATGAGCGCGGACGTCGATCTCGACCACTTGACGATCCGCTTCGGCGGTTTCACCGCCGTCGAGAACGTCACCCTGAGGATCAACGGCGGCGAGTTCTTCTCGATTCTCGGCCCCTCCGGCTGCGGCAAGACGACCCTGCTGCGCACGATCTCGGGCTTTCTCGAGCCGACGGAGGGCGCGGTCCGGATCGGCGGCCAGGACATGTCCGGCATAGGCTCCAACAAGCGGCCGACCGCGCTGATTTTTCAAAACCTAGCGCTCTTTCCGCTCATGACGGTAGCCGAGAACATCGGCTACGGCCTGCGCGTGCGCGGCGTGAGCAAGAGGGAACGCCGTCGCAAGGCCGACGAACTGCTGGCGCTCGTCGCGCTTCCCGGACATGGCGACAAGAAAATCAGCGAGCTGTCGGGCGGCCAGAAGCAGCGCGTCGCGGTCGCGCGGGCGCTCGCGGTCGAACCGAAGGTGCTGCTGCTCGACGAGCCGCTTTCGGCGCTCGATCTCAGACTGCGCCAGCACATGCGCGCCGAACTGCGTGCGATCCAGAAACGCGTCGGCATCACCTTCATATACATCACGCACGATCAGGGCGAGGCGCTGACGATGTCGGATCGTATCGCGGTGATGAACCGGGGCCGCGTCGAGCAGGTCGGGGATGGACGCAGCGTCTATGACAGCCCGGCGACGCCCTTCGTCGCGTCATTCGTCGGCGAGAACAACGGCCTCACCGGCGCGGTCGCAGCCGTGCAGAACGGACTGGCGACGATCGACACCGCGCTCGGCGCCCTCCGGGGGCGCGCCGGCCCCGGTCTTATTCCCGGCGCGCCCGCGACCCTCTTCATACGCCCGGAGGCGCTGAAGCTGGCCGCGCCGGGCGCGGCGCCGAACCTCACCGCGGACGTCGGCGGCGCCGCCTTCGAGGGCAGTTTCACGCATGTCGCGCTTCGCGCCGCGAACGGCCAGGCGCTGACGATGATGCTCGGCCGCGACGGCGAGGCCGGCGCTCTCGCGCCGGGCGCCAGGATTGGACTGACGTTCGCAAACGCCGACGCGCTCGTGCTTTCCGGATCGGCGAGCGGATGAGGCGATGACCAATCCGATCACGATCGGCGCGATCTTCCTCGGGCCCTTGGCTGTGATCCTGTTCCTGTTTCTCGCGGCTGGGGTCGAGCGGCGGCGCGCCGGCGCCGGCGTCGAACCCGGATTTTTTCAGCGCAACGGCGCGCCCGTCGCGATCTTCCTCCTGGTCGCGGTCGGGTTCTGGGCGCTGTTCCTGATCGTATTCCCGCAACTCTACATGATCGACTATTCCTTCCACCCGAGGCTGCCGCAGGTCAAACGCGGCGGCCCGGACGACGTCTACACGCTGGAGAATTATCGCTATTTCCTGTTCGGCTCGACGCGCGATGCGAGCCACTGGAACACGACGCACCTGCACGCCTTCTGGATCACGATCTTCGTCTCCGTGCTGATCACGATCGCGAATTTCGCGATTTGCTATCCCCTCGCCTATTTCATGGCGCAGGTCGCCAAGCCCCGGCTCGTGCTGCGCCTCATGTTGTTGCTGATCGTTCCCTACTGGATCAACGAAGTCCTGCGCGCGTTCGCGTTTCGCGTGTTGATGGGGACCGGCGGCGTCATCAACAACGTCCTGATCGGCGCAGGGCTGATCCGCGAGCCCGTCGACTTCCTAGGGCTCGACATCGCGCTCTATTCCGGGCTCACCTACGCCTATCTTCTGATCATGATGTTCCCGCTCTACAATGCGATCGAGTCGCTCGATCGCCATCAGATCGAGGCCGCCCGCGATCTCGGAGCGCCGTGGTGGCACATCCACCTCTTCGTCGTCATGCCCTACGCCAAGCCGGGCATCGCCTCGGGGGCGACCTTGGTGTTCATGCTGTGCGCGGGTGCGCTCGCGGCGCCGCTGATTCTCGGCGGCCCCAAGACGCTGTGGTTCACTCCGATCGTCTACGATCGGTTCTTTCAGGCGTTCAACTGGCAGCAGGGCGCGGCCTACGCGCTGATCCTGCTGTCGGCCTGCATGGCGTTCGTCCTGCTCGTGATGCGACTGTTCAGGGTCAGCCTGTCGGAGATCGCGCGATGAGCTCGCGGCTCGTATGGCGATTCATGCTCGGCTTCTATTTCGTGTTGTTCTTCGGGTTTCTGTTCGGTCCGCTCGTCATCATGAGCGCCGCCGCGTTCAACACCCCGTCCTATCCCCAGGCCTGGCCGATCGAGGGGTTGACCCTGGAATGGTTCGCTAAACTCATCGCCGACCGAAACGTGGTCGAAGGGTTGCACAACAGCTTTCTGATCGGCGCTTTCGTCGTCGCGCTGTCGGTGCCGCTCGGCCTCGCCGGCGCGATCGTGATGACGCAGGTCTACGCGCGGGCGCGCGGGTTCTATTATCTCGTCGTCGTCTCGCCGGTGCTGACGCCCGGCGTCATCATCGGCATCTCTACCGTCATCTTCTGGAAGGACGTGACGCAATGGACGGGAGCGCAGTCGCTGTTCAACGGCATCCTGCTGGCGACGCTCGGGCAATCCACCTTCATATCAGCCTATTGCATGCTGATCTTCCTTTCGCGCCTGCAACGCTACGACCGCGTGCAGGAGGAGGCGGCGCTCGATCTGGGCGCGAGCCGGACGCAGGTGTTCGTCGACATATTGCTGCCGTTCCTGCGGCCGGCGATCTTCTCCGCCGCCGTCATCGCGTTTCTCACCTCCTTTGAGAATTACAACACGACCACATTCGCCATTCTCGCCAACAAGACGCTGACCACGGTTCTGGCGAGCCGTGTGCGGCAGGGCATGACCCCCGCGATCAGCGCGCTCGCGGTCATCATCATCGCGATCACCGTGACGGGCGCGATCACCTACGAGATCGTCAAGAGCGCCGAATTGCGCCGCGACGCGAAGCTCAGGCCCGCGGGGTAGTCCCGCCGCGTCAGCTTCGCAGCACCACGCACGCTCCGCCGACCTTCAACAATTTCGCGCACAGCGCATCGGCCTGGCCGCGCGTCGCGGCGGGCGCGCGAACGCGATAGAACGGGCGGAAGCCGCGGCTGCGCAACATGCCGCCGATGATCATCGGCTCGATGCCGCCGAGAATCGCTGCATAGTCGCCGCGGGCGCGCTGGTAGGCGCGTAGCGCGGCCTCCTTGTTGAAACTGCCCGAGATCTGGACGCCCCAGGGCGCCGAGAACGACGAATGAGCGAACAGCATGGGTTCCGAGCGATGAACGGCGGCGATATTCTGCACGCAGGACGAGTCCGGGAACACCTTTTCCTCGTCCAACTTCGTCGCGGCGCCCGGCGCCCATTCGTCGACGGGATGTCGCGTGACGATCGAAACGTAGTCCTGCGTCTCGATCGGCAGCTCGCTCTCCTTGGCGAGCCATTTGGCCACGCGGCCGGGACCGGCGTTGTAGGCCGCCGCGGCGAGCCCGAGATTTCCGAAGCGCTGCCGCAGCTCGGCCAGCAGCGAGGCGGCCTTGGGGATCGCCGCTTCGGGATCGAAGGGATCGGCGAGGCCACGTTCTCCCGCGGTTCCCGGCATGAATTGCGCGATGCCCAGCGCGCCCGCGGGACTGGAGACGTTGGGCCGGAAGTTGCTTTCCTGCCAGATCAACCGGGTCAGAAACGAGACCGGAAGACCCTGTGCTCGGGCCGAGGAGTCGATCAGCCGGCAGATGCTGCTGACGAGCGTTTCGCCTCCACTCGTTGCGGCGCCTTCGCCTGCGGCAAACACGGGACCGCCGCTCAGAAACACCGAAATGGACGCGGCGGCGAGGATCGACCGCTTCGGCATGACTACCCCCTCCCTCAAGTCGTCCTTCCCTCCTTATCTCATCCGCGCTTCACTTGTCATGCGAACATCGCCCGCGCGCCTTCCCACAACTGACGCGCGATCTCCGCCGCGGGCCGGGCCGGCGCGCGGGCCGCCGACTGGCCCGCCCAGGCCTGCATCGTTGCGATATTGTCCGATTTGACCGCCGCCTCGCGCATCGCTTGCGTCCATCCGCGTTGCACGGGGTAGGGCG
>DASXYQ010000027.1:0-9315 GCA_036502445.1 Roseiarcus sp.
GACGGGCAGCGCCGCCGCCGCTTTCGCGGGCGTGATGATGGCGTTCGAAAAGCCTCGCGACGGCGAGCATGTCGTGACGATCGAGCAGGGCGTCGAGATGGGGCGGCCGAGCTTCATCTCGGTCGGCCTCGACGTGGAGGACGGCGTATTGCGCAGCGCGACGATCGGGGGCTCGGCGGTGATCGTCTGCGAGGGGACGATCGATCTTTGAGCGGCTCGCGCATTCTCGAAGTCGCCGAACTCGATTTTCGCCTCGCCCCCTACGATTGGCCGTTCGCCGGGGAAAGGGCGCGCGAAATCCGATCTCATTGGGAAGAGCGGTCGAACGCGCAGCCGAAGCTGTTCAACGGACGAGTGCTGTTGCTGGGTCGGCATGCCTTCGAATCGCGCGCCGACGGCGCCCTCGTGTTGCGCGGCGCCTATTTCGAGACCGACTTCGCCGCGTTCCTCGCGTGGCGCGATTTCGGCTTCCCCGGCGATTCGGTCTGCAACGGCTTTTCGATGGCGGCCCTGCAAGGCTCCGACGGCGTCTTCCTGCTCGGCGAGATGTCGCCGCACACGGCCAACGCGGGCTTGATCTATTTCGCCGGGGGAACGCCGGATCGCCAGGACGTCTTCGGCGAGCGGGTCGACCTCGGGGCGAGCGTGACGCGCGAGCTCGAGGAGGAAACCGGGATCTGCGCGCGCGAGACGACATACGACTCGAGCTGGATCGTCGTGCACGCGCCGCCGCGGCTCGCCTGCATGAAGATCATGCGGCTATCGGTCCCTGCTCGGACGGCGAAGGCGCGCATCGAGGATTTCATCGCGCGCGAGCCGCATGCCGAGCTCGCCGCGATCCATCTCGCGGGAAAGGTCGAGGACGTCGATCCCGCACGCACGCTCGGATTCGTGCGCGATTTCCTGTCGTATGCGCTGGCTCAGAGGTCGGTGGGATAGCCGTGCTTCTTCTTCGAGACCAGGATCATCTGGCGCGCATGCGCCTCGTGTCCGTTGTTGCACTCGACCTCGGCGGCGGCGATTTCGCCTTTGATCTTGTTGTAGACCGATTTCGCGACGTGCCCCATCTTGATGTCCTGCTCCTGGACTGCGCGATAGCGGGCGATGTCGCCCGCGCAGGAGCCTCCTTCGGGCAATTGGGCGTCCTGCTGCGCCAGCATGAGCGAGCCTGCGGCGAACGCGTCGATTTGTGGCGGCTGCGCGGCGGCGTTGCAAGCGGGGAACAGGAGAGCGGCGAGGAAGATCGGCGCCAGCGGCTTCATCTGAGGGCCTCCAAGGATTCGTGTCGCGGCACTAGAGAATCCGCGAAGTCCCGTTCGCGTCAAGCGCGCCGGCTCGAGAACTCACCGCCGACGCCTGCCGCGGCGTCTGCCCTATCGTCGTTGCAAGCAACGCAAGCGCCAACCCCGACCGGCCCCCTACTGGAGCGCCCCAATCCCGCGGGATCGACGAAAGCGGCCGGACACCCCTGCCCTGCTCAAATGGCGCGCTATTGGCAAATGCGGTAGCTCCCGTTCGAACCGTGGCTCTCTATGTCGAGGTGCATATGGTTGGCGTGAAACAGATCGGCGCCCGGCCCGAGCACGGTCGTAAACCAACCGCAAGCCGCTGCCCGCGTCGCCCGAACATAGGACGCTTCATTCGCGCCATCCTGATGCGCCAACGCGACGCGCCGCTTGTCCGCAAATCGTATCGCGAAGATATCTATCGCGAGCCCTTTGGCGTGGGCGCTGATCTTGCCGTCCGGAAGGCCATTCCGATTGCGACATTGATAGCCGGGGCCGGTCTCGATCGAGTCGACCCTCGCGCCGACCGTTCCCGCGCCGAGCGGCGCCACGATCGCTCTGACAAAGTCGGCGAAGACGAGCGCGAATGCGCACTCGAGGATGGGTCCATCGGGTAAACCAACGACATCGCCGTTCGCCAGCGCGATAGAGTCGAGTCGAACGGGAGAAGAGATGCCGCAACCTTCGATCGGCTGCTGTACGGTCGCGGCCTCCGCTCCAGCGCCGCTGGCTATCAGTTTCGTCAGGCATGTTTGATCTGCTTTTTCGGGCGCTTTGAGCGACGGCGGCGATGCCGCCGGAGTTGGCGTCGCGGATGGCGCGAGGTCGGCCGGGCGCGGGGGCGGCAGGGGCGCCTCTTCGCGGAACGCGGCGCTTGTCGGTCCAGCAAGAGCAACCGCGAAGGCGCCGGCCATCAAGATCATTTTTGATCGCAACATTCCGCCCTCGACCGTCAACCCAATAAGGAGCATGGCTCGGAGGAATGAAGCTCCCTGCCCTTGTCATTCCCGCGCAAGCGGACTCCAGCGCCGCCGCATGCATTGTGGTAGCACAGACGGGAAAGCGAGCCTGAAGTTGAACGGTCGCGGACAATCGCCCGGCCCCTCGCCGGTGAGGGGCGGAGGGGATTGACCGCACGGCCGATCGCTTGTCGCCTGCTTGACGACTTGTGAATCCGATGGCCGCTTTCGCGGGCATGACACCAGCGTCCTGAGTCGCTGAATTTGATGGGGGTCGGCGGGTACCCCTACCCTTGTGGGACCCCGCAGCGCTGCTGTAGACGCGGCCGCCGACCGCGCGGGTTCGACTTGGTTGACAATCGGATGGTGAGGCGCTCTACGACGGCCGCGCTCGGCGAGCGCGGCTACAATTTCCCGGATGCTCTGTTGTCCTTCCTCCCCTCCGTCCCGCTGCTCCTCGCCTATTTCGCCGCCTGCGTGCTGCTCGCGGCGACGCCCGGCCCCGACATGGCGCTGTTTCTGCAGAAGACCCTGAGCGGTGGGCGCAGCCACGGTTTCGCAGCCCTCGCAGGCGCGATGACCGGCGTCCTCGCCCATACTTTCGCCGCGGCCGTCGGACTTTCCGCGCTGATCGCCGCCTCCTCGCGCCTTTACGGCGCGCTGCGAATCCTAGGCGCGTTCTATCTCCTGTGGCTCGCCTATGGCGCCCTGCGCCATGGCGCCGCGCTGAGACTGCAGCCGCGCAATGGCCCCTCGGCGACCTTGGCCAAGACCTATCTGACCGGCGTTCTCATCAACATCACGAATCCGAAAATCATCCTGTTCTTCGTGACCTTCCTGCCGCAGTTCATCGACGCCGGCGACGCTTCGGCGACGCCGAAGTTCTTTTTTCTCGGCGCCGCCTTCGTCGTGATCGGGACCTTCGTCAACGGCCTGCTGATCCTGATCGCCTCGGGTTTCATCGCCGCCGCGCGCGCGAACCCGCGCGCGATCCGCTTGTTCGACTTCGGGGTCGCAGGACTGATGGGCGCGTTCGCCGCGCGGCTGCTGCTCGCGCAGGGGCGCTAGCGGTCTCCCCGCGCCAAGAAATTCCGCGCCAGCGGCGGCCTTAGCGGAAACTGTAAGTCAGACCGACGACGACTTGATTCGTAAAGAGGTTGGTCTGCTCACTGCCGCCGTTGCGGATCGAGACGTCGTTATTACTGTAGGCGATCTTGTATTCGCCGAATGCCGAGATCGGACCCCAGATTTTCCCGCTGAGGCCGGCGGTCGCCTGCACCGCGAGACCTCCGAACTCATATTGATGGGTCGGCGTCGCATCAAACCCGTCAACGGGCCGCAACGTCACTTCGACGCTTGGCACGGTCACGCCTACGCCGAGCCCGACGTAGGGCGCGAGGCGATCCGTCCACTGGTAGCGATAATAGGCCGTCGGGATGATCAGATTCAGCCCGTCGGTGAATTCCAGGTGCGAAACGATGGCGTTCAGCGCCGGAGGGCGCTCGGCGATGACCTTGGCGTGCGAATAGTCGAGCCCGAACCCCCAACTCGCGTTGAGGCCGAGCCAATAGACGCCGCGGAAGCCATAATACGGAGTCGATCCAAACGACGCGCCGTCCCATGCCATGTCCTTGTAAGTCGTGGCCTGTGTCGTGGCGTTCGGCTTCAATGTCATCGCTGTTGAAGGAGCCGTTCCAGCCGCCGTAAGCCGACAGTGCGATCTCTCCCGCTTTGGCCGAATGAAAGCCCAAGAGCGCCGGGACGAGCGCAATCCCGAACCCCAACAATTGGCGAAGCATCCGAACCGATTTCCGGAACATGAGTCGACCCCGAACCGGTCTTGTTTAGCTCACAATTCACTCCTGTGATGTGACGTTGGTGCAACACTGGCGCGCGAAACGCAAGGTTACGGAGGGGGCCTACTCGGTGCGGCCTGTTTCGCGTCCAACTAGATCTCTCGATAGTCCGCAACTTTCGCCTGGGATCTGAAGGGCGGAAGTACTTAGGTTTCTAATACCAGCAAGTTCGCTTTGGCCGCCGTTGGTAGTCGCGGACGTTGATCGTTCTCTCCGCGATATCGCGCTCGGCGCGCGCGGCTCGAGAAGCGTGGCGAGCCCATTGCGCGCGACCCGCGCCGCCAGTAAAGCAGCGCTCGAGCCATGGCGAGCGCGAACTCCAACGATCCGGGCCTGCTTGCGCGGGCCGCCCAGGCGCTCGCGGCGCTCGTCGAGGCGGCGCGCCTCGGGGGCGAGATCGCGATGCGCGATTTCGCCTCCGGCGCCAAGACCGGGGCGAACATCCACTACAAGGAGGGCGGCTCGCCGGTTACGAGCGCGGACCTCGCGGTCGATCGATTCCTGCGCGCGCGTCTGGGCGCCGAATTTCCCGATGCCGGTTGGCTTTCCGAGGAGACTGCGGACACTACGGCTCGCATCGCCCGATCTGAGCTCGTGATCGCCGATCCGATCGACGGCACGCGCGCTTTCGCGGCGGGCGATCCGAGGTGGGCGGTGTCGATCGCCTTTGCGATCGAAGGCCGCGTCGTCGCCGGGGTCGTTCACGCGCCCGCGCTGGGGGAGACCTACGCCGCCTCGCTGGGCCAAGGCGCGACGCTGAACGGCGCGCCGATCCGTGCCTCGGGCCGGGCGAGTCTCGCCGGGGCGAGAATCGGAGGTCCGCGCCTGCTCGTCGCGGCCCTGGCCGGCGCGGCCCAAGTCGAACTCCTGGAGGAGCCGAAAATCCCATCGCTGGCCTACCGCTTGGCGCGCGTGGCGAGCGGCTCGCTCGACGGCGCGCTCGCCTCCGCCAATTCCCACGATTGGGACATCGCCGGCGCCGACATTCTGCTGAGCGAGGCCGGCGCGGGACTGTGCGACCCGGAAGGCCGGCCGCTCAGCTACAATCGCCCGGAAACGTCCCATGGGCCACTCGCGGCGGCGCCGCTCCCGCTCCTTCCAGAACTGGCCTCCGCGCTGCGCCGCGCACTCGCGGGGAAGACGGCATGACACTCATGACAGCAGAGAAAAGCCCGGCGCTGCTGTGGACGCGGTCGCCGACCGCGTGGGTTCCGCTTGGCAGACGCCCGGAAATGAGGCGCTTTATGAGGGCCGCGCTCAGCGAGCGCGGCTACAGTTGCGCGCTGCGCCGCGCACTCGTGGGGAAGACGGCATGAGAGTTGCGTTTCTCGTTCCCGCGGCGCTGAGGCGGGCGTAGGTTTACCGCGCCCCGAGCGGGGCGAATTCGCAAGGATCAAACTGAATTCGCAAGGATCAAACCCATGGCTGAAAGCGAAACCTCGGCGCACGAATCAAAGCAGCTCTTGCACCTGGTGTTCGGAGGCGAACTGAAGTCTCTCGACAGCTTGGAGTTCCGCGACCCCGCGAAAATCGACATCGTCGGCATTTTCCCCAATTACGACAGCGCCGAGCGCGCGTGGCGGGGCAAGGCGCAGGCGACGGTCGACAGCGCGCAGACGCGCTACTTCATAGTGCATCTGCATCGTCTGCTCGAGCCGGCGGGCCTGCGGCGCAGGCTGGCCTGAGACGCGCCATGCACAAGGGGTGGGGACGCGGCCCGGTCGCGCACGAGGTGCTGGGCTTCCTCTTCGCGGCCTATCTCCGTTTTGTTCGGCGGGCGAATCGCTTCGTTCAGGAGCCCGCCGATCTCGATGAGTTTCTTGCGCGTCACACGCCGTTCATCGTTGCGATGTGGCATGGACAGCATCTGATGATCCCCTATGCCCGGACGAAATCGATCGCGCGCATCGCCGCTCTCGCTTCGCGCAGTCGCGACGCCGGCCCGCAGGCGGTCGCGCTGCGGCATCTGGGAATCATGACTGTGCGCGGTTCGGGCGGAAGACCAGGTCGGGTCCGTCAGAAGGGCGGGGCTCCGGCGCTGCTCAGACTGAAGCGAGAACTCGACGAAGGCGCCACGGTGGCGTTGACCGCCGATGTGCCGAAGCGGCCCCGCGTCGCCGGCCTCGGCATCGTCACCTTGGCGAAGCTTTCGGGTCGGCCGATCGCACCGACAGCGGTGGTCACCAGCCGCCGCTTCGATTTTAACTCCTGGGACCGGGCCAGCATCGGCAAGCCGTTCGGGCGAGGCGCGATTGTCGTCGGCGACTTCATCGAAGTGCCCGCCGACGCCGACGACGCGGCCTTGGAGGTCGCGCGCCGCACGGTGCAGGCGGGGCTCGACGAGGTCCACCGGCGCGCCTATGCGCTCGTCGGCGCGCGCGATCCCGGCGCCGGTCTGAGGCCGGCATGACCCTACCGCTGTCGCTCCGCGTCTATCGACTCGGCACGCGACTCGCGACGCCGCTCGCCGGCCCGCTGCTCTCTCTCCGGCTCAACAACGGCAAGGAGGACGCGCTGCGTCTCGGCGAGCGCCGAGGGTCTCCGGGCGTCGCGCGGCCCTCCGGCCCGCTGGTCTGGCTGCACGGGGCCAGCGTCGGGGAGTCCCTCTCGCTGCTGCCGCTGGTCGAACGGCTCACGCAGTGCGGGTTCGGCGCGTTGGTCACGAGCGGCACCGTGACGTCGGCGCAATTGCTCGGACGGCGCCTGCCGGCGGGCGCGATTCATCAGTTCGCGCCGCTCGACGCTCCGGGTTTCTTCAGACGCTTCTACGCCCATTGGCGCCCTGATCTGGGACTGATCGCCGAGTCCGAGCTTTGGCCGAACATGATCGTCGAGGCGGCCCGGGCGAAAACGCCGCTCGTCATGGTGAACGCGCGGATGAGCGCGCGTTCCTTCGCGCGCTGGGCCTACGCGCCCGCGCTGATCCGTGCGCTGCTCGGCAAGATCGACCTGTTGCTGGCGCAAACCGACGGCGACGCCAATCGGCTCGGCGCGCTGGGCGCGCGATCGGTCCAGGTGATAGGCAATCTGAAATACGATGCGCAGGCGCCGCCGGCGGACCTGAAGGAACTCGCGGCGCTCTCCGGCCTGACCTCGGGCCGACAAATCTGGATCGCCGCCTCGACGCACGAGGGCGAGGAAAGCATCGCCGCCGAAGCGCATCGGCGCCTGGCTGAAGTCTTTCCCGATGCGCTTACGGTGATCGCGCCGCGCCACCCCTCGCGTGGGGAAGCCGTCCGCGCACAATTGCAGGGGCTGGGCTTTGTGTGCGCGCTGCGGTCCCGCGGCGAGCGCCCAGGACGCGACGCCTCGATCTATATCTGCGATACGATCGGCGAACTCGGCCTGTTCTATCGGTTGGCCGGCATCGTGCTCGTCGGCAGGTCGCTCACCGGCGCGGGCGGTCAGAACCCGATCGAGCCCGCCAAGCTCGCGTGCGCCATTCTGCACGGGCCGCAGGTCGCCAATTTTGCGGACGTCTACGCATTGCTCGACGCCGGCGGCGGCGCGGCGCTGACCCGCGACGCCGGTGAGCTCGCGGCGACCTTGCAAGCGCTGTTCGCCGATTCGGCTCGGCTGCGCGCGATGGCTCGCGCCGCTGCCAGGACGGTGGAGCGTCAAGCCGGCGCGGTGGACCGGGCGATGACGGCGATCGGGCCGCGTCTGGCCGCGCTCGCAGCGGGGCGGCCTTGATCGCCGCTCCGCGTTTCTGGGCTGCCGAGCGACCGGGCTGGATCTCGCGAGCGTTGAGCCCGGTCGGGGCGATCTATGGCGCGGCGACCGCGCGGCGCATGGCGCGGGCCGGCGTGAAGGTCCCGGCGCCCGTCGTCTGCGTCGGCAATTTCGTCGTCGGCGGCGCCGGCAAGACGCCGACCGCGATCGCGATCGCGCGGCTGCTGCTGGCCGCTGGCGAGCATGTGGCGTTCCTGTCTCGCGGCTACGGGCGGACGTCTCGGGCGGAGCCCGTTCTCGTCGATCCCGCGATGCACAGCGCGCGAATCGTCGGCGATGAACCCTTGCTGCTGGCGCGGGTCGCGCCATGCTTCGTAGGCGCTGATCGCGTCGCCGCTGCGCGGGCAGCGATCGAGGCGGGCGCCGGCGTCCTGGTCATGGACGATGGCCTGCAAAATCCCGGCTTGGCAAAGGATTGTTCCTTCGCGGTCGTCGACGCCGAGGCCCGATTCGGCAACGGCTTGTGCGCGCCCGCTGGACCCTTGCGCGCGCCGCTCGCGGCGCAACTGCCTTTCGTCGACGCGTTGATCGCGATCGGCGGCGGCGACTCGGTCGATTCGTTGGCGGAAGCGGCGCGGGGGAAGCCGGTCCTGCGCGCGCGGCTGCGGCCCGACGCCGTCGTCGCCTCCGAGTTGATCGGGCGCTCGGTGCTGGCTTTCGCGGGCATCGCGCGGCCCGAAAAGTTCCTCGCCACGCTCGCCGAGATCGGCGCGCGCGTCGCCGCGACGCGGCTCTTCGCCGATCACCACGCCTTTACATCGCGGGAGATCGAGGCGCTGCTGGCCCGAGCCGCCGCGCGCAATCTCATCTTGGTCACGACGGAAAAGGATCAGGCCCGAATCGCGCCGGAATACGCGAACGAAATGGTCGCATTGCCGGTGACCCTGAAGTTCGATCAGCCGGAGGCGGTTCGGCGGCTGCTCACGGCGGCGGTTCTGGGGCGATGAAGGCCCGCGGCCGGTTTGCTCGGCACGACCACGTCGTCATTGCGAGCGCAGCGAAGCAACCCAGAGGCCGTGTCACGCAGCCCCTGGGTTGCTTCGTGGCTGCGCTCCTCGCAATGACGAGATCGATCGCGCGCCCACTCCAGCCTAGTTCGGTCGATTGCGTTTCCCCTTGGTCGTCTCGGTGGTTCGCCGACCGGCGAACGCAGATCGGTACGCGGTCGGGGTAACGCCAAAAATGCTGCGAAAGCGAGCGTTGAACGTCGACAGATCTCCGAATCCGCTGTCGAGCGCGATCGACAACACCGTGTCCGACGAGCCGGCCAGGCTGACAGCCGCCCGCCGCATTCTCGCGGCCAGCAGGTACTGGTAGGGCGTCATTCCGATCGCGCGGCGGAAAATGCGCAGGAAGTGATATTTGCTCACATTCGCGAGCGCGGCCAAACCGGCGAGAGCGATAGGTTCGGCGGCGTGAGCCTCGATGTGTCGAACCGCGTCGGCGATGCGACGGGTCTCGCGTCCGGAGGGCGGCATCGGC